>JAFPBP010000317.1 GCA_017424085.1 Clostridia bacterium | reverse complement strand
TGCCCGTATCGGTGACGTTTGTGTCTGTGGGGTTGGAATCGGTGGTCATGTCGGTGTTTGTGGTGTTGTCGGTGGGGTCGGTGTGGGAGGTGTCGGTGCCCGAGATCACGTGCTGAGGTCGGAAGCCGTCCCCGTGCCGCAGGAACAAAAATCCCAACCCGAAGACGATCCCCAGGCAACACAGGGTCACGGCGCCCCGCACCATTGCCGTCCGACGGCGCACCTGTGCCCGCTCGTAGGCGTGAACCCGATCAAGAACGGTGCGCGCAGTTTCATCATAACTCTTCATACGTAAAACCTTCTGTCTCTAATTGTGCTTTCAGGGCAAGGCGGGCGCGGTAGAGGAGGGTCTCCACCGAGTGGACCGTCTTTTTCATCACGAAAGCCGCTTCTTTGTTGGTGAACTCTTCAAAATACACAAGCCACAGCACCTGTCGGTATTCGGGCTTGAGGGAGCGCATTGCCCGATGAACTGCCGTTTTTCGCTCTTCCAGAAGGAAGGAGCGGGCGAAATCGAACTCTTCCGACGCCAGCTCAGGGCAATCCTCGGGGGAACACTCGGTTACGGGTGGGCGCCGCCGCAGAATGCCCAAAGCGCGGTTGCGACCCATGGTATAAAGCCAGGTTTTGAAGGAGCCGATGCCTTTGTCCTTGGGTTTTTTGGTGCCCAGATAGACGAAGGTATCCTCCGCCAGCTCCTCGGCAAGGAAAAGGTCTCCCACGATACTGCCGAGATACAGGATCAATCCGTCACGATACTCTTGAATGATCTCCACAAGACCGGACTCGTCCCCCTGCTCGCGAAAACGGCGGTAGCTACTTGCACCGTTGTCCATGGAAACTCTCCTTTCCGAAGGGGCGTTCGGTTGCCCTTCACCTATTACACGACGTTTCATCCCAAAACCTCACACCAAACAGAGAAAAAAATTGTGACGTTTTTTTGAACCCCCGCGGACGGCGCCGCCGTCCCCCGTTTTCCCCCGCGACGAACCCCAACGGGACGGGGATTTTTTTGGGGAAAACGGGGGAGCACACTCCCCGAGGGGGGAGTGTGCTCCGCGGGGGAACGGGCGGATCAGGCGTTTTCACGCATTCCCACACGGTCCGAATTCATCTGCAAAAAGCTCAAACCTTCGTTCTTCAAAATGCAACGCATCATGCCCACGGGTCGAAGCCTGCAGTCATTGTTTGGATCTTATAGCCATCCTCAGGGTAAGCGTAGTATGATATGTATCCATAACAATCTTTGGGATAAATATATCCGTATTTATGAACCTGATTATTGACGGAGTGCTCATGGAAATCCGATTTCCGCTTGGTATCGGCGACCTCCAGCAGCTTGACCATTTCATCAAAGGTCATGCCCTTTCGGATCCCGTAAGCCATATAGGCGCCCTCGGGAGCGGATTCGGGAACCGTAACGTAGTCGATCATGAACTTCGACGGATCGAATTCCGCCGTCAGATCGTCATCGCTCCAACCGCCGGTCTTGTTAGCGCCCATTTCCAGATAAGACGCACCGTACTTCGCCCCGATCTTGACAGATCGATTTTCCGCATCATATTTATATTCAAAACTCTCCCAAGAATACGCCATCACCCGATCGAGAGACATTTCGATGAATTCATACATTTCGTAATGCTCTTTTTGGATGCCGACCCCGTTCTCCTCCTCCAGCAAGGGCAGATTCCGGTAGTTGCTCTTGATGGCTTCGGAGGTCTTCTCCACGTAATCCTCCGCACAGAAGGGAACACTTTCGGCAGCCAGATAGAACTCAACCATATGCGCCTCAAGAGCCTCGATCTCCTCCGTTTGCCAATATGCGTAGGTCTGATACGCATTTCTGGAGGACAGCGTCGCCATGATGCCCATCAGCCGCAGGCGATTCAGATCTCCGCGGGAATATCGGTTGTTCGATGCGGCGAAATCAAAGCAGTCCACGGCGGTCTTGCAGATCTTATCCACCTTCTTGGCGTGAGCCATGTTTTCCAGATCCTCGTAATCCCCCAACGCCTTCATAATGCCGACCGTAGCATCGTAAAGAACCACGGCGGGCTTTAGCTCATAAAGAACGATATCCTTGATAAACTTCTTATCGAACTCGTTTTTGAGCTCCTCAAACATGGCGTCGAGAAGATCGCCCGCTTTGCCCCCATAAAGATTGTGAAGCTCAATCGCCGCCTTATAGGAGGGGCAGTTCCGACGTTTCGCTATTTCCGAGCCCTCCGCCGCTGCGGCAAAGCAGGTATCGTACATGACGTAAAGCATCTCCCGATGATCGTCCACCTGATTGGCATATGCGCTGACGTACTTGGTCACGATCCCGACCCCCGTCAGAACGTCACCCACCACCGAAAGACCGCTGTCCTCGGCAGCCTCAAAGACGTTGCCCGAAATCAGAGCGTTCAACTGCTTCAGCTCGTCGCTTGCGCTATGGATCCCGTCAAAGAAGTTGTAGACCAAATTCGAACCCTGAACAAAGTCATCCCATTGCTTGGTTCTCTGTGCGGCAATGTCGTCTTTCCCACCGAAGCTTTCCAGATAGGTCTTATTATCGGTAAGATACGTGGTGAAGATATCCTTGTAATCGTTGATGTTGCCGCTCTGATCGATCACGTCAAGTCGGTCGAAGCGCCAATCCACGAGGGTGGTCGTGACCCACGCCAGCGGCGTGGTGACCTCTTCTCCGAAAAGCTCTTCCTCGCCCTTGAATTCAAGCCCCTCCATGCTGAAGCCGTAAAGGGCGTGCCAGATGGTGGTGGTCAGATTTCTGATCTGAAGCGTTTTGTCGCGGATCTCCACCTGGGTCCCCAGCAGAGGCAACAGCTCCTCAATGGGCGCCCACAAAACGTTCTTATACGTAATAAAGTTGGAGAATTTGCCCTCCTCAAGGACCTTAAAGCCGTTGCGCAGATCCTTGTATTTCGCAACGCAGGCATCGTATTCCTTCTTGAACTTTTTCTTGATATAATTCTCCAGCGCCTCCGAATAGGGCTGAGATTGCACGTAGTCCCGCACGTAATCCGCGCAGTCCGCAAGAAAGAGCTTGAAAATGTTCTGTCCATGATACACGCAGATCTGATATTCGCCTGTTTTTTTATTGACAAAGATCCGCTTGGCGTATCGGGCAAGATTCTCCTGACCGGCATAATAATATTCCAGCATGGTATCGGTCTCGTTCACTTTATAGTGCCCGAAATACCAGATCCAGTAATCGCCGCCGTAGATGGTACCCTTGTCGTCCACGAGAACCTTCGTTTTGCCCGTTTCACCGTTATGGCATACGTTGATATAATCCTCGTAAAATTCAACCTCATCCGCAAACGCGCAGACCGAGAGGCTGAAGAGCGTTGCCGCCAAAAGCAGCAGCGCGATCGCACGCTTAATCATGGTCGGATCCCTCCTTCTTCAGAGCTTCCTCGTACAACTCGTCACGCAGCCGCAGAATGCCGCCGTAATAGGCATCGAAGAATTCCTCGGTGATCATGGGCTCCCATTCCCCATCCTCGTTGAGAACGAAGGTCAGATCCACCTCGGTCTCGACCATCTCCGCATCCTGCAGAAGTGCGGAAAAGGAGGCATCCAGCGCTTCGGGGTCGGTCTCCCCGCTCTCGTTCAGGGTCTTTGCCGCCGTATACAGATCGGGCGCCTTGACCAGCAGGCGGGCGTTTGCAAGATCTCCGTCCTGCTCAAAGGAAAGAACCTTGACGGAGGTCTTTTCCTCCATTAACGTAATATACTCGGGAGTCTCTTCCCCCTGCAGCTGAACCGAGGCGACGGTATTCTCTACAGAAGCCTCCAGAATCTCGCCGCTCAGCTTCTTCGGAGCACAAAGAAGCAGGATCACAACCACGGCAACGATGACAACGGCGATGCCTGCTCCTATTCCAATCATCAGCTTTTTTGACAGCTTTTTCACAACAGTTACCTACGCAATCGTTATATTTTTCGTTCGGTCCGAACGGGTTTCTCCCCCCGACGGGAAGACGGGGGGAGAAGATAAGAATCGGAGTCAGGCGTTTTCGTACGCTTCCACCAATTCCAGATGAATTTGATCGAATGCCGCAACGTCGGTGATGTAATCGTCGAAGGCGTAGAGAGCCTTGCGGCAGATACGGTCGGCGGCTTCTTTATCGATGAGGGACAGGGCGTGCAGAATTTCGTAGTCCTCCACGCCGCACTTCATCTCCTTATACCGCAAGGAAAGAAGCACGCTCTCCTTGCCGGGATAGACGATGTTGCATTCCCCCGAGGGAAGCTGGGCGTTGGCGGCGGTCTGCTCGAAGATGTCCGCATCCTGACGGTAATGGTTATAGCCCCAATGGAGATAGCCCGTCAGATCGTAGCGGTAGTTGCCCCAATGGAGCAGACGGGTGTTCAGCAGAGGCGCATCGATATGGCGGTTCAGGAAGCGTCCGCCAGGCATATTGCAGGTATAGAACCAAAGCTCGTTGCGCTCGTCGCGGAGGGCTTCGAAATCGTTGCGGTTCTGCTGGAAATAGTGATCCTTGGGCACGTAGATATCCAGAGCATCCTCGATAAAATAGATCTCAATGGCATCGATGAGCTTGATTCCCGGCAGGTATTTGCGGAAAATGCCCGCAAGAATGCGGAAATCGTCGGCGCAACGCTCCTTGGGCTCATCGCTGATATGAACGACGGAAATATCTCTCCAGCCGTTCTCGGTCAAAAAAT
>JAFPBP010000034.1 GCA_017424085.1 Clostridia bacterium | reverse complement strand
TCCTTCGCATCTGCGGCGAGGAGGCGGCAAAGCAGGATATGGTCGTCGCCATCGAGCCCTTGAGAGAGAAGGAATGCAATTTTATCAACACTGTGGCAGAGGGCATGGAATTCGTCGGGCGTGCAGATCATCCCAACGTGAAATGCCTTGCGGACTTTTTCCACGTAAACAGCTCGGGAGAATCTCTGAACGCCATCGAGACCTCGGCGGGAAATTTGGTGCATACGCACATTTCCGCCCCCGACCGCTCCTACCCCACAATCGCCGACGCAGATCTCTGCAAGCGCTGGAAGGAGGCGCTGGATCGGTGCGGATACGACGCCCGCATGAGCCTGGAGGGGAAAGCCTTCCCCGATTTTGAGACCGCCGTCGTCAACGCAAAGGCCGCACTGGACCTTTTCCGATAAAAAAAAGAAAACAGATACGACAAGGAGCAGGATCGCAAAGATCCTGCTCCTTTTGCTTTGTTTTTTTGTCAGACGATCTCGATGCCGTTGAGGAGGGCGAAATCGGGGCCTCGGTAGTTCCCCGAGCAGGTCACGTCCCGAGACAGGCGAAGAGACGACAGCGCCTCGCTCAGCTTGCCCGAAATAGAGATGCCGGTTACGGGAATCGTCTTGTCCCCGTCGCAGTAATACGCAAGACGGACCTCGCCGCCGATGTAATCGTTGAAAATATCCACCTGCAAGCCCGACATGGAAACACAACGAAAATAGGGCTGTCTTGCCAGATCGTCACGGGAACAGGTGCCTGCGTTTGCTTCCAGACAACGCAGCTGCCCCGTGGCGGGAAGATTCAGGTACTGTGCAAAGCGGTGGGAGCCGTAATAGTGAGAAACCACGCCGTTTTCGATGACGGTGGTATCCGTAAGAGTGGTGCCGTCTCCGTCAAAGAGGGCGGAGGCGCTGCTTCCCTCCATGGAACCCCGCATGGTGAGGGTCAGCTTGTCCCCCGTGCAGTTTTTCTGAACCTCGTCGCCCAGAGAATAGGCGTTGGAATGAGCGTATACTCCCCCGTAGCCCAGTTCTCCCGCAAGGTCAAAGAACAAAGACGCCAGCTCGTGGGGACCGAGGACGACGGGGCATTTGAGGGGAGAGGCAGGAGGAGTGGCTCTGCCGCGATCCCGAACCTCCCGCATTTTCTCTTCTACGGACGCCTTCAGCGCTGCGGGATCAAACCGATTGAACCGCTCGCATTGATACAGCTCTACCGATTCTCCCTCGTTCCACGTGGGGATCACCTCCACTACGGCGCCATACTTCACCTCCCGCTTGTCCAGTCCTCGGCTGTTGACCACGGAAACGGTATAGCGATTGATAAAGATCTCCAGAGCGTTGACCGAGCCGTTGCCGTAGGTATCCGCATCAAAGACCGCGTCCGCCATGGCACTTGCAAGATCACAGGGATCGTATTCGGTAAAGTTGGAGGGGATCGCTCCGTCCAGCGTTTCGGCGGCGGGAAGATCGTAATACTGATTCTCGATCTTCTTTGCCTTCTCGCGGGCAGATGCGATCAGAGCGCGGATCTCGTCGTCGGTAGTGGATGCATAAACCGAGAAGGATGCATCCCCCTTCTTGCCGTCATGATCCTCGTAGACGGTCACGTAGGTGGTTACGGTATCTGTGGAGCGCACCGTTTCCAGCGCACGGTGAACGAAAAACAGCTCGTAGGATTCGGTTTTTTGGGTCTGGATCTTATAGCCGCTCAGAGAGGCTTCGTCCAGCAACGTCTTCAGATTCGTATTCATGCCAGCTTCACCTTCACTTTCAGCGCGGGACCGCCGTCAGAAACGCGGACCCATTCTTTATAGCCCTTGCCGCAGCCGCCGCTTCCGATGATCTTGAACTCGTCCGAAACCATGGAAATGGATTTGAGAAGATCGGGAACGTAGCCGCTCATGACTACGGGAGAAACGTAATTATCGGTCAGCTTGCCGTCCACGATCTCAATGCCGTACTCGGCGGTGCATTGGATCTGCCAGTTCTTGGGGTCCTCCATGCCGTTGTTGGTCTGGAAGAGCATATACCCGTGCTTGACCGAGGCGATCATGTCCTCCAGCTTATCCTTTCCCGCTTCAAAGAAGGTGTTGGTCATGCGGGCATAAGACTTGCGCTTATAGGATTCCCGACGCCCGTTCCCCGTGGGCTCGGTGCCCAGCTCGGAGGCGGAGGCAAGGTCGGAAATACCCGAAACGAGGATTCCGTCCTTAATGATCTGCGTATCATGGGCAAGAACGCCGTCGTCGTCGAAGAAATAAGAGGCGGTGGAAAGCACCGAGGCGGCGCCGTCCCGCATATTGCAGATGGGAGAAGCCACGTATTTGCCAACGTACTGCTTTGCAAGGGCGCGATCCTTGACAAACTGATCCATCTCCACCCCGTGACCGAAGGCTTCGTGTGCGATCAATCCGCTGATGGAGGGATCGGTGATCACGTCGTACACACCGGGAACGATGGGCTTTGCGTGAACGAGGCGCTGTGCCTTATGGATCAAACCGGGAATGATCCCGGGGAACGCCTTCTTGGCTTCGCTCATCAGATGAGAATAAACGCCATCGTAGGTCTGAACCATCTTTTCCCCGTCGCGCAGGACAAGGAAGGTACTGATGTTGACCCAGGAATAATACTGATCCAGCTCCCGATTTGCGGTCAGAAAGAGCTTGGAGACGGTAAAGGGCATGGCTGCCACCTGACAGTTCAGGATCCGCTCGTCGCGGGACAGGATCTCATCCCGCATTTCCTCGCAAAAAGCAAGAATATCCGCATCTGCGTAGGTTCCCTCGTCGCTTTCGCGTGCAAAGGAGCGGACCATGGGAAGATCCTCGGGAAGGGGCACGGACACCATCCGATCCGCAACAGCCCCACTCACGCGCAGGGATGCGATAATTTTGGAAGCAAGCGCCTTTTTATCTCCCGTAACGTCGTCGAGAGAATATTCGAAAAAGGCTCTGCCGTTATGCATTTTAATAACGAATCCACACTCGGAGAGATTTCCCTCGCCCATGACCGAGCTGCGGCGGTCGGCACCGATGCGGGAGGAGCGAACGTGATTTCCCAAAATGCTGACGTAGGGGAATTCGGCGGACAGCTCGGCGATCAGAGCCTTACAATCATCTCTTCTTGAATTCAAAAATTCCGAAAAAGCCATCGTATTTTCCTTTCTGCTTGCAGGATCCCGTTCCGTGACGGGAGTGTATTAACTTCATTATAACACACTCCGCCGAAAATTGCAAGCAAAAGGATCAGAAGATGAGAAAAAATCCAAAGAAAGTTCAATTCTGTCGCCGCAGCGCAAAAAAAATTCCGGATAGGGCAAAAAATATTGCGAAAAACTCTTGACAAGAACGCAAAAAAGCGGTATAATATAGTGTGTTGTTGATGGACCTTTTCCCGAAAAAGATCTTTCAGCGACGGCTGAAACGTTCACCCTGTTAAATTCTATATACAAAGGACGGGAAAAATTTTATGAAAAACAAAGAGCGCAGAGTTGGAACCGTGTCGAGAGGCATTCGATGCCCCATCATTCGTGAAGGGGATAACCTTGCCGCCCTCGTAACCGACAGCGTATTGGAAGCTGCGGAATGCGAAGGATTTGAACTGCGGGACCGCGACGTGATTGCTATGACCGAATCGATCGTGGCACGCGCTCAAGGGAACTATGCAAGCGTAGATGACATCGCGGCAGACGTGAAGGCAAAATTGGGCGGCGGAACCGTCGGGGTTATTTTCCCCATTCTTTCCCGCAACCGCTTTGCAATCTGCCTGCGCGGAATTGCAAAGGGTGCCAAAAAGATCGTTCTCATGCTCAGTTATCCCTCCGACGAGGTCGGCAACGAGCTTGTCAGCCTGGACAAGATCGACGCGGCGGGCGTAAATCCCTACAGCGACGTTCTTTCTCTGGAGCAGTATCGCAACCTCTTCGGCGAGAATAAGCACGAATTCACGGGCGTTGACTACGTTCAGTATTACGGCGATCTGATCCGTGAAATGGGCGCTGAGGCAGAGATCATTTTTGCAAATCAGGCAAAGACCATTCTCAACTACGCCGACCATATCCTCACCTGCGATATCCACACCCGTGCCCGCACCAAGAGAATCCTTCTGGAAAACGGTGCGAAGGTCGTTTGCGGTCTGGACGACATTATGAACGCTCCCGTCAACGGCAGCGGATGCAATGAAAAATACGGTCTTCTGGGCTCCAACAAGTCCACCGAAGACAAGATCAAGCTCGTCCCCAGAGAATGCAAGGATCTGGTTCTCGACGTTCAGGCTCGGGTTCTGAAAGCCACGGGCAAGTGCGTTGAGGTCATGGTCTACGGCGACGGAGCCTTCAAGGATCCTCAGGGCAAGATCTGGGAGCTGGCGGATCCCGTAGTCTCCCCCGCTTTCACCGACGGACTGATCGGAACTCCCAACGAGCTGAAGCTGAAATATCTGGCAGACAACGACTATAAGGATCTGAGCGGAGAAGCGCTGAAGCAGGCGATCTCCGAAAGCATTAAGGCGAAGGACGAAAACCTGGTGGGCAACATGGCGTCTCAGGGCACCACGCCCCGTCAGCTGACCGACCTGATCGGATCCCTTTGCGATCTGACCAGCGGCTCGGGCGACAAGGGAACCCCCGTCGTCCTGGTTCAGGGATATTTTGATAACTACACCATCGATTGATCGGAAGAGAGGAAAAAGCAATGGATACAAACAGACGTCCCGACTCCATGGAACGTATCACGAACTTTGAATTGGCAAATAAATTCATCGAAGAGCAGGTTGCTCAGGTCCGCGCGCAGGTAGGCGACAAAAAGGTTCTTTTGGCGCTGTCCGGCGGAGTTGACTCCTCCGTGGTTGCCGCCCTTCTGATCAAAGCAATCGGCAAGCAGTTGGTTTGCGTGCACGTAAACCACGGCTTGATGCGAAAGAACGAATCGGAAAACGTGATCAAGCTGTTCCAGGACGGGCTTGACGCAAATCTGATCTACGTAGATGCCACCGATCGCTTCCTGAATCTGCTGGCAGGGGTCTCCGATCCCGAAAAGAAGCGCAAGATCATCGGCAAGGAATTCATTGAGGTCTTCGCCGACGAAGCCCGCAAGCTGGAGGGCATCTCCTTCCTGGCGCAGGGCACCATTTATCCCGATATTCTGGAAAGCATCAAGCAGGCAGAGGGCAAAAAGGCAGTCAAGTCCCACCACAACGTGGGCGGTCTGCCCGAGGACCTTCAGTTTGACCTGGTAGAACCCATCAAGCTGCTGTTCAAGGACGAGGTCCGCGTAGTAGGCGAGGCTCTGGGTCTGCCCCACGCCATGGTCTACCGTCAACCCTTCCCCGGCCCCGGTCTGGGCGTGCGTTGCCTGGGTGCCATCACCCGCGACAGACTCCACGCGCTGCGGGAAGCCGACGCTATTCTGAGAGAAGAGTTTGACAAGAACGGTC
>JAFPBP010000316.1 GCA_017424085.1 Clostridia bacterium | reverse complement strand
GGGAACGGGAACGCTGAACGACATCGGCAAGATCGTTGCCAATCTCTGCAATAAGCCCTATATGATCGTCGGTACCGCCCCATCCATGGACGGCTTTTCGTCTGCTACCTCGTCCATGATCCGGGACGGACTGAAGATCTCTCTGAACAGTAAGTGCCCCGAGATCGTCATCGGAGATCTTGATATTTTGTCTGAGGCTCCCCTGCGGATGATCCAGGCGGGCATCGGCGATATGGCGGCAAAGTACGTGAGCATCGGCGAGTGGCAGTTGTCCCGCATCATCAACGGGGAATACTATTGCCCCGAGATCGCGGCTCTCGTTTCCGCGGCGCTGAAAAAGTGTGCCGACAATGCGGCGGGCATCATGACCCGTGACCCCGAGGCGGTGCGTGCCGTCATGGAGGGTATGGTCCTTGCGGGCATCGCCGCAAATTACGCGGGTATCTCCTATCCCGTTTCGGGCATCGAGCATTATATTTCTCATATCTGGGATATGCGTGCGCTGGAATTCGATTCTCCCTGCGATCTGCACGGAATCCAATGCGGCGTTTCCACCCTGTTGGCGCTGAAGGTCTTCGACTACGCCCGCACCGTGGTCCCCGATCGGGAAAAGGCGCTGGCGGCGGCAAAGCGATTCAATTACGACGAATACCGTCAGACCCTTGTCTCCGCTTTGGGTAAAAGTGCTGACGGGATGATCGCAAACGAAGCACGTGAGGGCAAATATAACCCCGAAAAGCATGCCGCCCGTTTGGAGGTTATCCTGTCCCGTTACGACGAGATCTCCGGTGTAATCAATAATATGCCCTCTTACGACACGGTCTGCGCTACCCTCAATGCCGCAGGCTTCCCTCTGACCCCCGCAGAGCTGGGCTTCTCGCCCAAGGAGGTGCACGATGCCTTCGTGTTCTCCAAGGACATTCGGGATAAATACATCATCAGCCGTCTGTTGTGGGATCTGGGGCTTCTGGACGAAGCTGCAGACACCCTCTTCCCCTGCTGATCAAAAGGAGCGATTGTTATGGTTCTCTTCGGACCTGCGGGAACCCCTCAGGGGTTTTATGACCGCGGATATAAAAAATCGGTTCAGCTCCCCGACTTTCTGGATGAGCTTGGGCTGGACCTCTTTGAATACCAATGCGGAAACGGCGTCACCGTAGGGGAAGCCACCGCCCGTGCCATCGGAAAGGCATTTGCCGAAAAGGGGAAGCAGCTTTCGGTTCATGCTCCCTATTTCATTTCCTTGTCCTCCGTGGAGCCCGAGAAGCGGGATAACAGCATCGGTTATATTCTCAAAACCGCCCGTGCCGCCCATTGGATGGGCGCCGAGCGCATCGTGGTCCACAGCGGAAGCTGTGCCAAGATCTCCCGTGAGGAGGCTCTGGCGCTTGCGGTGGAGACCCTGACCCATGCGGTGGACGCGCTGAAAAACGAGCATCTGGATCATATCGTTCTTTGTCCCGAGACCATGGGAAAGATCAACCAGCTGGGCACGCTGGACGAGGTTCTGACTCTCTGCCGCGTCTGCGACAATTTCCTTCCCACCGTGGATTTCGGGCACCTCAATGCCCGCACGTTGGGGGGCGTCAACGATAAAGAGGCGTTCCGACAGGTGCTTGATCGGGTGGAAAACGTGCTGGGTGAGGATCGGATGCGCCGCATGCACGTGCATTTCTCCAAGATCCAGTATACCTCGGGCGGGGAGAAAAAGCACCTCACCTTTGCGGATGCCGAGTATGGACCCGAGTTTGAGCCCCTGGCGGATCTGTTGGTTCAAAAGAACTCCTCCGCCCACATTATCTGTGAATCGGACGGCACCATGGACGTGGATGCCCTTGCTATGAAAACTATGTATCAAAACGCTTTGGAGGCAACCTTATGAACGAATTTGCAAAGAGACTGTTAGACAAGCTCCCCGAGGATGGGGCGTTTGCCATCCTTCGCCCCGAAAACCGCCGTTATCTGACGGGAATCACCTCTTCCAACGGCATGCTCCTGATCAGCCGCGAAAAGCAGGCGTTTTACACCGACTTCCGCTATATCACCATGGCGAACAACGATATCCGCCCCGGATACGAGGTTTGCCTGCTGAAAAAATCCTTTGCCGCAACCTTGGCAGAGGATCTTCCCGCTTCGGTGAAGACCCTTTATTTTGAGGATACCTTTTTGACCTATCGGGAATACAAAGCCTTTGAGGACGCTCTGGCATCCCGCGTGACGCTTGTGGGCGATGAGAAGATTTTGTCCGATCTTCGCGTGGTCAAATCCTCCGAAGAGCTGGACAAGATCCGCAAGGCGCAGTCCTTTACCGATGCGGCGTTTACCCATATCTGCCAATTCATTGCCGAAAACTGGAAGAGCGGCAAGCTGACCGAGCAGCGCATCGCCACCGAGATCGATTACGCCATGAAGTGCGCGGGCGCCTCCAACCCCTCCTTTGACACCATCGTTGCCGCAGGGGAGAACGGGTCCAAGCCCCATGCCGTTCCCTCGGATCGTGTGATCCGCCACGGAGATATGATCACCATGGACTTCGGTGCCATGTACGACGGCTACTGCGCAGACATGACCCGCACTGTTGCCGTGGGAGGCGTATCCGAAAAGCAGAAGGAAATTTACGATACCGTCCTTGCCGCTCAGCTGAACGCCCTGGAAAAGCTTCACGCAGGCATGAAGGGCTGTGAGGTTGATGCTTTGGCTCGGGGTGTGATTGCCGATAAGGGCTACGGTGATGCCTTCGGTCATTCGTTGGGGCACGGGGTCGGACTGATGATCCACGAGGCTCCCAATTTTGCTCCCCGCTTTGAGGGGATCATTCCCGCAGGCGCGATCCTCAGTGTGGAGCCCGGCATTTACCTTGCTGACGATTGCGGCGTTCGCATCGAGGATATCGTGATGGTCACCGACGAGGGCTGTGTCAATCTGACCGCCAGCCCCAAGGAACTGATGATCCTGTAAGGGGAGGAGATTTCTGTGAAAAAGAAGCTGATGCACTTTCTCGGCTCGGGCATGACCTACGGTGCCGTCATCGGAATGCTTTTGTTTCTGATGAATACCCCCGCCGAGGCGAATCTGATCCTCACCTTGAAGACCCTTCTTGCCGCCGCGATCACCGCCGCCGTTGCGGGTTTGATCCTTGCGCTGGCGTTCTGGTGCTGGGATTGGTACCGTGCCCGTCGGTTTGCTGAGTTTCGTGGCACGTTGGGCGATGCCGTCGTGCTGGAGGATTCCGCCGCACGGCTGTTGAGCGGGAAAAAGGTACGGGGACGGCTGTTCCTGACCGAGGATACGTTGTATTTCAAGGTGTCGGGTGAGGATAAGGAGAAGGAGTTGACCCTTGCGGTTGATTCCGTTGTTGCCGTTGAGGTGACCGATCCCCGCCGTTGCCACGTGACGCTCACCCTTCCCGAGGACGGAAGCGAGACCTTCGCCGTGACCGATCCGCTGGAATGGTTTTCTGCCTTGGGTAAAAATTGAATTTCTTTGCTACGTCAGTCTCCGAACGGTTCGCCCCGTTCGGAGATTTTTTTGTATATTTTTTGCCCGATCAGTAAAAATAAACCCAAAGGAGGCGAATGTTATGCGTTCGGAAGAGTATCAGCAGTTGGTTTGGAAGCGTACCCCAAAAAAGCCTTTGTGGAAGGGTTGCCTGGGTGCGTTTCTTTTGGGTGGCAGTATCTGTCTTTTGGGGGAATGCTTCAAGCAGCTGTATTTATATTTTGGGTTGGAGGAAAAAACGTCTGCCGCGTTGACCTCGGTTTCTTTGATTTTTTGCAGTATATTGCTTACGGGAATCGGCGTATACGATAAACTGTCCCGTGTGGGCGGTGCGGGGACGCTGGTGCCGATTACGGGCTTTGCCAACGCCACGGCGGCTCCCGTCATGGAATTTCGCGTGGAAGGCATGGTTTTGGGAATTGGACCGAAGATCTTTTCGGTTGCGGGATCGGTCATTGCCTACGGAGTGGCTGCGTCTGCTTTGTACGGTGTGATCTATTATATCCTGCTTCAGATCGGAGTTGTGTCATGAGTCGGAAGAGACTGGGAATGGGGACGTATGAGATTTTGTCTCCCGTAATCATCCGATCGTCCGCCGCTGTTGTGGGACGAAAGGAGAAGGAAGGACCTCTCGGAGAATATTTTGATCATTATCAAAATGATGAATATTGCGGTGAGGACAGCTTTGAAAAAGCAGAAAGCTTTTTACAGAAGGAGGCAATGAAATATGCGTTTGGGGAGTGTCAGATCGCTGAAAAAGATCTTGACTTTGTCTTTGCGGGCGATCTGCTCAATCAGTGCATTGGTTCGAATTATAGTCTTCGTGACAGCGGCGTATGCTTTTTTGGTCTTTATGGGGCGTGCTCGACGATGGTGGAAGGTCTGATCCTCTCCTCCATGGCGGTGGACGTGGGCTTTGCCGATCTTTGCGCCGCCGTGACAAGCTCTCATTTCTGCTCCTCGGAGCGGCAGTACCGATTTCCGCTGGAATACGGCGGCTTCCGACCTCAGTCTGCGCAATGGACCGTAACGGGCTCGGGGTGTGCCGTCGTGGGGTCGTCCGGTCAAGGAGTTGCGATCCGCCGTGTTTGTCCCGGCGTGATTACCGATATGAATATAACCGATATGGCGAATATGGGCGCCGCCATGGCTCCCGCGGCGGCGTTTACCCTGAAACGGTTTTTCCGTGATACTGCCACCTCTCCCGAGGATTACGATCTGATCCTCAGCGGAGATCTGGGGCACGTGGGCTC
>JAFPBP010000315.1 GCA_017424085.1 Clostridia bacterium | reverse complement strand
GAACGGCATTGTTAACTATGATACTTTTATGAGAAAATATGTTTTCAGTGTTGCACTTGATAAGGAAGAATTTTACTCTCAACTAAAAATGCCGAATGTGCAGGATGTGTTGGAATATACCTTATCTAATGATGATACCGTAATTACTTTTATGCTGTACAATGGCAAATATCCGTATAAAATCAATGTTGATGCGTTTATTGAATCGATCATTTTGCGTGTGGAGCAATTATCATTAAACAGTAAACCTGCTTTTTACATCAATGAGTTTTTTATTAAAAAATTCAATGCAAAACCACTTGATTTTGAAAAGTATAAGTTTTGATAAAACAAACAGTTCAACAAATTCCTATTTATCAAACTGAATAAAACGAACGCCGACAAGAATCCTGTCGGCGTTTATCGTTTGTTTACGGCGCGGAGCATCTGCACGTCAGATGCTCGCGTTTTTTTGTAAGATCAAAGCTTGCAGACGTCTGCGTCGGTGATCAGGTGGAAGCCCTCACGGACCAGCGCTTCCTCCGCAACTTCGTTGTTCTCCACGCGAAGCACCACGTAGGCGTGCTTTTCGGTGCGTGCCATGAAGGCGTACAGGTATTCCATATTGATTCCCGCATTGTCCAGAACTGCCAGCGCCTTGGACAGCTTTCCGGGCTCGTCTCCGATCTTGACGCCCACCACGTCGGTGATCTTGATCAGATATTCTTCCTCGGTCAGGGTCTTCTTTGCGGTTTCGATATCGTTTACGATGAGACGAAGAATGCCGAAATCACGGGTGTCTGCAATGGAGAGAGCGCGAATGTTTACGTTATGGAGCGCCAGCGTATCGGTGATCTGTGCCAACGCACCCTGCTTGTTTTCTACGAAAACGGTTAACTGCTTCAAAGACATAAGGTCATCTCCTTCAGATCAATTTTCTCTTGTCGATTATGCGCACCGCTTTGCCTTCGCTGCGGGTAATGCTCTTGGGGGCAACCAGATGGACGGTGGGGTTGATCCCAAGCATGGTCTTCAGAGCTCCTGCCAGGGATTTTTCCAGAGCGGTCACGCCGCTGACCGTATCGGAGAACTGCTCGGGGCTCATTTCTACGTTTACGTCGAAGGTGTCGGTGTTGTTCACACGGTCTACCACGATCTGATAGTTGGGCTGATACCCCTCATTGAGCAGAACCGTTTCGATCTGGCTGGGGAAGACGTTGACGCCGCGGATGATGAGCATATCGTCGCTGCGTCCCATGGGCTTGGACATCTTGATGTGGGTTCTGCCGCAGGAGCAGGGCTTGCGGGAGAGCACGCAGATGTCGCGGGTGCGGTAGCGGAGCAGGGGGAAGGCTTCCTTGTCAAGAGAGGTGAAGACCAGCTCGCCCTTGCTTCCCTCGGGGAGAACCTCGCCCGTATCGGGATCGATGATCTCGGCGAGGAAGTGATCCTCGTTGATGTGCATGCCCGATTGCTCGCAGCATTCAAAGGCTACCCCCGGACCGGAGGTCTCGGTCAGCCCGTAAATATCGTACGCCTTGATTCCCAAGGTCTTTTCGATGCCCTGTCTCATTTCCTCGGTCCAGGGCTCTGCGCCGAAAATACCCGCCTTCAGAGGAATATCCTCGGGCTTGTATCCCTTTTCTACCAGCGATTCCCCGAGGTATGCCGCATAAGAGGGGGTGCAGCAGAGGATCGTTGCATTCAGATCGGTCATGAATTGGATCTGTCGCTCGGTGTTGCCCGAGGACATGGGAAGGGTCAGACATCCAACGCGATGGGAGCCACCGTTCAGACCGGGACCGCCCGTGAACAGACCATAGCCGTACGCTACCTGACAAACGTCTTGCTTGGTGCCGCCTGCGGCGACGATGGCGCGGGCACAGCAATCCTCCCAAAGGTCAACGTCCTTCTGGGTGTAGAATGCAACCACGCGACGTCCCGTTGTTCCCGAGGTGGATTGAATGCGTACGCAATCTTCCAGAGGAACTGCCAGAAGACCGTAGGGATAAGCGTCTCTCAGGTCGCTTTTGGTCAGGAAGGGGAGAAGGTGAAGATCCTCGATCCCGTGGATATCCTCGGGTTTTACGCCCTTTTCATCCATCAGAGCACGGTAATAGGGAACGTTCTCGTATACGTGCTTGACCTGTTTGACCAGCTTTTCCGACTGAAGCTTTTTCAGCTCATCTACGGGCATGGTCTCGATTTCTTTTTGGTAGTAGCGTTGTTCTTCCATGGTTAAGTTTCGCCTCTTCTTTCAATGTGGGGGGTGCGGGGGTTATGCGTGATATCCGAGATCGAATGCTTTCTTGTTCATCTCGACGAATTTTGGTGCAACGGTGTTTTCGATGGCTTTGATCCAGCGGTCGTAGGGAATATCGAATTCCTTGGATGCGCATCCCATCAGAACGATGTTAACGGTTTTGGGGGAGCCTGCCTCGTTTGCCAGAGACAGTGCATCCAATGCCTGAACGCTCACGCCCTTGTCGGTCAGCTCGGTCAAAACGCCGTCGGGGTATTCCGCCGCTCCGATGATTACGGGCATGGGGTCGATCTGCTGGGTGTTGACAACGATCTTTCCGCCCTGCTTCAGATAGCGTGCGTAGCGCGCTGCTTCTAATTTCTCAAAGGAAATGATGACGTCTGCCTCTCCCTCGGTAACGATGGGGGAGTAGACCTTATCTCCGTATCTTACGTAGGTTACTACCGATCCGCCGCGCTGGCTCATGCCGTGGACCTCGCTCACCTTCACGTCGTATCCCTCGTCGGTCAGCAGGCGCCCCAGCAGCTTGGATGCCAGCAGGCTTCCCTGTCCGCCGACGCCTACGATCATTACGCTTTTGGTTTTCATGGCTTTCTCCTCCTTTAACCGATGGCGTCAAAGGCGCAGAGTTGTTTGCAAACGCCGCAGCCAACGCACAGAGTGTTGTCGATCTTCGCTTTTCCGTCCTTCAGGCTGATGGAGGGGCAACCCAACTTCATGCAGCGCTTGCAGGAGCGGCACTTATCCGCATCCACGGACAGGGGAGGATTCAGCTTAACGTTCTTGAGAAGCACGCAGGGACGGCGGGAAATGATCACCGAGGGCTCGGCAACTGCCAGCTCCTCCTTGACCGCCGTTTCGCAGGCGGCAAGATCGTAGGGATCCACCACCCGAACGCGATTGATCCCCAGAGCGCGGCACAGAGCCTCCAGATCTACCTTTGCGGCAGGATCGCCCTTGATGTTGTAGCCCGTGGTGGGGTTTTGCTGATGCCCCGTCATGCCCGTGATGGAGTTGTCCAGAATGATAACGGTGGAATTGGTTGCGTTATACGCCACGTTGACCAGCCCCGTCATGCCCGAATGCATGAACGTGGAGTCTCCGATGACCGCCACGGAGCGCTTCTCCGTGTCGCTTCCGCCTGCGGCGTTGAATCCGTGAAGCCCCGAAACCGAAGCACCCATGCAAAGGGTGGAATCCAGCGCGTTGAGGGGGGCTACGGCGCCGAGGGTGTAGCATCCGATGTCGCCCAGAACGGTGATCTTGTTCTTGGACAGAACGTAGAACATTCCTCTGTGGGGACAGCCCGAGCACATCATAGGCGGGCGGGGAGGAATGGGAGATTCCGCAGATACCGAGGGCTTTGCCTCCATGCCGAAGGCGGCGGCGATGGTCTGCTGGGAGAATTCGCCCAAGGGGGAGAACATCTCCTTGCCGATCACGTCAATGCCAAGAGAGCGGACGTGGGTCTCAATGATGGGATCCAGTTCCTCGATAACGTAAAGCTTTTTGACTTTGGCGGCAAACTCGCGAATGATCTTCACGGGCAGGGGATAGGGCATTCCGATCTTCAGAATGCTGGCGCTTTCGCCGAAAACCTCCTTCACGTAAAGATAGGAGCATCCCGAGGTGATGATTCCGATCTCGTCGGAATTCATCTCCACCGTGTTGTATTCACAATTCTCCGCAAAGTCCCGAAGCGCTTCGGTGCGCGCCTCTACCACGGGATGGCGCTTGATGGCGTTTCCGGGCATCATAATGTATTTCGCGGGATTTTTTACGTATTCCTTGCGTACGGCGGGCTCCGCATCCCACGTCTCCACGATGGATTGGCTGTGGGCAATGCGGGTGCACATGCGAAGAAGCACGGGAGTGTCAAATTGCTCGGACAGAGCAAAGGCAGAGCGGGCAAAGGAGTATGCCTCGGCGGAATCGGCGGGCTCCAGCATGGGAACCTTCGCCGCCACCGCGTAGTGACGGGAGTCTTGCTCGTTCTGAGAGGAATGCATGGCGGGATCGTCCGCAACGCAGATGACCATGCCTCCGTTGACCCCCGTATAGGAGAGGGTGAACAAGGGGTCTGCGGCAACGTTCAAGCCCACGTGCTTCATGGCACAGGCAGAGCGGGCGCCTGCAAGGCTTGCACCGAAGGCGACCTCTGCGGCAACCTTTTCGTTGGGAGCCCATTCGCTGTGAATGTCATCGTATTTGGACAAAAATTCGGTAATCTCGGTGGAGGGGGTTCCGGGGTAGCTGGAAACCACGCCCAGTCCTCCGTCGTGGAGTCCTGCGGCAACCGCCTGATTTCCGATCATCAGTTTTTTCATGATAGAGTTTTCCTTTCGTGTCAGGATTTGTTCTGGGATGCAACGAGACCTTCGCCGCCGTACATTTTCCGCAGGCGGGGCTTTTCGATCTTGCCCGTGGGGTTACGGGGAACGTCTGCAAAGATGATCTTGCGGGGACGCTTATAGCGGGGCAGATCTCTGCAGAAATCGTTGATCTCGTCCTCGGTGCAGGTCATGTCGGGCTTGATCTGAATGATCGCCGTTGCGATCTCGCCCAGACGGACGTCGGGAAGACCGATGACCGCCACGTCCTTGATCTTCGGATGGGCTGCAAGGAAGTTTTCGATCTGAACGGGGTACAGGTTTTCGCCACCCGTGATGATCACGTCCTTCTTGCGGTCCACCAGATAGATAAAGCCGTCCTCGTCCTGCATTGCCATATCGCCCGTGTAGAGCCAGCCGTCCCGCAGAGCGTCTGCGGTCGCGGCGGGGTCACGGTAGTAGCAGGTCATAACGCCGGGGCCCTTTACGCAAAGCTCACCGACTTCGCCCTGCTCAACGATCTGAGCATCCTCATCGACGATCTTGACCTCCCAGCCGTAACCGGGAACACCGATCGCGCCGACCTTGCCGATATT
>JAFPBP010000314.1 GCA_017424085.1 Clostridia bacterium | reverse complement strand
ATCCGCAATACCGGCATTGAGCGGTACGTGAAAAAGTACGGCATCGCCGTGGTCATGCCCTCGGTGCAGAGAAGCTGGTATACCGATACCGCCTACGAGGAGAATTATTTCTCCTACGTGACCAAGGAGCTCCCGAAGATCTGCCGCACCCATTTCAAGGGAATGAGCGACCGTCGGGAGGACAACATCGTAGCGGGGCTTTCCATGGGCGGCTACGGTGCTTTGAAGGCGGCGCTTCTCTGCCCCGAAACCTACGGCGCTTGCATCGCTCTGTCGGGGTCTCTTGATATCACCCGCAAGGGGCGGGATACCATTCTCAACGAATGGCGCGGGAACTTTGATTTTGCCATGGAGTCGCCCCTGGAGCTGGAGGGCGGCGAACACGATCTTTATGCCATGGCGCGGCGGAACCACGAGCAGGGGATCCCCTTCCCGAAGCTTTATATGTGGTGCGGTACCGAGGATGCTCTGGTGTACGGAAACCGCGCCTTCCGCGATCTTCTCACCGAGCTCGGCGTGGATTTCTATTACGGCGAGTCGGAGGGAAATCACTCCTGGAAATGGTGGGATCTGCACATTCAGCCTGCGCTGAAATATGTCATTGACGGAAACGGCGTGGACGATACGGTCTGGAAGATGCTGCGGGAGAAAGCCTCTGCCGCTCTGACCGAAACGGGGGCGGAGAACGTGGTGGTCCTGTATACCGAGCGGGAACGGATTCACGTGCTTCCCTATGCTGACGCACAGTCCGCCTCTGCGGGAGACGACGCCTTTTTTGAGCGGCTGAAGGTCTTTGGAGATGCCCAGATCGCTCGCGGGATCTGTCTGTGGAAGGACGGAAGCGTGGACCTGCCGTCGATTGCCTTCCGTCGGGGGATGGCTGCCGTCCACCCTGCCAACGGTGCGGCTCGCTTCCTGCTGCGGGGCAAAGACGGATTCGTGGAAAAAACCCTGCTTGCCACTCTTCCTGCGGAAGGATGATCCTATGAAGATTTACGATATTTCTCAGGAGGTCTTCGGGTGCGTGGTCTTTCCGGGAGATCCCGCCCCCGAGCGGACGGTGCTCTGCTCCATGGAGCGGGGGGACCTCTATAACCTGACCCAATTTTCCATGTGCGCCCACAACGGAACCCATCTGGATGCGCCCGCTCACTTTCTGCGGGACGGGGATACGGTGGATGCGATTCCTCTGACTGCCACCGTGGGCAAGGCGTTCGTTGCCGATTTCGATGGGCTTTGCACCGCCGCTGATGCCGAAGAGATCCTGCGCCGTGCCGCATCTCATGACCCCGAAAGCGCAAAACGGATCCTGCTGAAGGGGAAGACCACCGTTTCTTTGGAGGCGGCGCAGGTCTTTGCCGAGGCGGGGATCCTTTTGATCGGAAACGAATCTCAGACCGTGGGGCCCGAGGATGCGCCGATGCAGGTCCATCTGGTTCTGCTGGGCGCAGGGGTGATCCTTTTGGAGGGCATCCGTCTTTCCCACGTCCCCGAGGGGGTCTATCTCTTGTCTGCGGCGCCTCTGTGTCTGGGCGGTGCGGAGGGGGCTCCCTGCCGCGCGGTTCTGATCGACGGGTGACGGAATGTGTTTTGGAAAAAGCTATGATCAAAGGTGAGATGAATTATGCTGAAGCGGTCTGAGCTCCGCGTGCGGGACCCTTATATCGTTTTGCACGAGGGAGCCTATTATTTATATTGCACCACGGGGGAGCGAACCCTATCCTATTACGTCAGCGACGATCTGGAGCATTGGGAGTTGGGCGGCACCGCCTTTGAGATCCCCGACGATTCTTGGGCGTACAAAGACGTGTGGGCGGCGGAGGTCCACCGCTACAAGGGCGAGTTTTATTTGTTTGTGTCTCTGCTGGGAAAAAACGGATTGCGGGGAACGCAGGTTGCCCGCAGTGCCCGTCCCGAGGGGCCCTTCGTGCCTCTTGTCAATCGGGGCGTGACCCCCTTGGAGCGAAGCTGCATCGACGGGACGCTCTACGTGGACGGTGCGGGGGTGCCTTATATCGTCTATTCGCTGGATTGGCCCGACAATTACGTTGCGGAAAAGAACGCCTACGTGGGCGAACTTTGGGCGGCGCGGCTGACCGCGGATCTTTCCGCCCTGGACGGAGAACCTTGGCGGCTCTTCTCCTCGGACGAATCTCCCATTTCCAAGGCAACGCCCCATCATATTGAGTACGGCGGCAAACAGACCGTGCGCTACGGCTCCGACGCCCCCTTTCTGCAGCATCTGTCCGACGGTCGGCTGCTGTTGACCTGGTCTCCCTATCTGGAAAATAATTACGTGGTCCTGTCTGTGATCTCTCAAAGCGGAGATCTGCACGGACCCTGGATCCACGTGGAGCCTCCGCTCTTCGACCGCAACGGAGGGCACGCCATGTTCTTCCGCGATAAGAAGGATCGTCTGATCATGAGCCTGCACGCCCCCGAGCGCCATCTTCGGGAGCGGGCAAATCTCTTCGTCATGGGGGAGAGAGACGGCAATTTCGTGATTTTGGAAGAGCTGT
>JAFPBP010000313.1 GCA_017424085.1 Clostridia bacterium | reverse complement strand
TCTTGGGGTGAAATAAACCAAAATGGGTTCAAATTTAACAAATGTAGGAAAAAAAACGGAACACTATTGCAATTTTCGCAAGAATGTGGTACAATGTCGGTGTATAAATGAGAGATGCATCAGATTTTTATTTCCGGAGGAAGCCATGCGCGTCGTCGGCGGAAGCAAGCGGGGAACTCAGCTTATCGGGTTCGAGCGGGACGAGGTCCGTCCCACCTTGGATCGGGTCAAGGAGTCCATGTTTAATATCATCCAGTTCGAGGCGTGTAAAACGGCGGTGGATCTGTTTGCGGGCACGGGTCAGTTGGGCATCGAAGCCATCAGCCGCGGCGCCGAGCACGTGGTGTTCTGCGATAACGCTCCCCAATCTCTGGAGATCGTGCGGAAAAACCTTCGCAAAACGGGGTTTGAATCTGCCGCACGGGTTCTGCTCTGCGATTACAAGCGATTTTTGAAGTACGAAGCCGATCGGGAATACGACGTGATCTTCGTGGATCCTCCTTATTATACGGGCTTGTCGGATCGGGCGTTGAAGCAGATCGGGCAGCATCCCGTCCTTGCAAGGCAGGGGATCGTGGTCCTGGAATGCGCCCGCGATGAGGAGAAGGCAGAGGAGGAGGGGAATCTCGTCCTGCGCCGCCGCTACGATTACGGAACGGTTTCGGTTTTGATTTACGTCCGAAAGGATCGGGAGGACTGAATGAAGGCAATCTGCTGCGGAAGCTTCGATCCCATCACCAAGGGTCACGAGGACATCGTCCGTCGTGCCGCCCGCCTCTTCGACGAGGTTGTGGTTCTGGTGGCGCACAACGCCGAAAAGTCTTATCTCTTCTCCAAAGAGGAGCGTTGCCTCTTTTGCCGCAAGACCTTTGCGGATCTTCCCAACGTGACCGTGGATTGCGATGACGGCATCGTGGTCCACTACGCCCGCAAAATCGGCGCATCGGCGCTGGTCAAGGGCATCCGCAGCGTGGCGGATCTGGAATACGAGACACGGCTTGCGGATATCAACCGCCTCATCGCCCCCGAGATCGAGACGGTCTATCTCCCCGCCCGCCCCGAGTTGGCGGCAATTTCTTCCACCTATGCAAGAGCGTTTCTGAAGAGCAACGAGGATCTTTCCAAGGTGCTCCCCGAGGCGATTCTTGAAGATATCAGAAAATGACCGAAAGGATGACGGATATGGATAACGATTTCGAAAAAGGTTTGCAGGAGCTGGAGGATCTTCTGGAGGATGCGTGGAGCGTTCCTCTGATGAAGAACAAGATCATTGTGGACGGTTCCAAGATCAACAAGTGCATCGGTGAGCTGCGTCTCCGCCTTCCCGGCGAGATGAAGCGTGCCAAGGAGTTGATCCAGAACAAGGACAACATGATCCAGACGGCTCAGGAAGAAGCGAAGAACATGCTGGAGCGCGCCAAGAAGAACTCCGACCTGATCAACGCCAACGCTCGCGCCAATGCGGAAAACCTCATGGAGCGCGCCAAGGCACAGGTTGAGATCCTGGTCAGCCAGCAGGAGATCCTGCGGATCGCTCAGGAACGCGCCGACGCGATTCTGGATCAGGCTCGCAACGACGCCATCAAGATGCGTACCGTTACCATCAATTACGTAGACAGCGCTCTGGAAGAGTCTGCCCGTTCGCTGCAGGCTTCTATGACTGCGCTGGAACAGGCAAAGCAATCCTTGACCCACAATGACTGATTTTTTTCAAAAGTATCGCACGCCGCTTGCAGTATTGCTTGCGGCGGTGCTTTTATTCACGCTTTCGGGGTGCGGGTATCTGTACCCCGCCGATGACTTGTCCGATATTCTGGACGCCACCGACCCCGAAAATGAGCAAACACCCTCCGACGAAGACGATCGGCTCTTCTCTCTGTCCTATTATACGGGGGAGGCGCTCAATCCCTTTACGTCCGTGTCGTTGACCAACTCCGAGCTTCTGCGCCTTTGCTACAGCGGCTTGTTTTTCGTGGATGCCGCCTATAACGCGCTTCCGGTGTTGGCGAAATCTTACACGGTGAGCGGAAATACGGTGACCGTGACCCTGCGCTCCGACGTGCGCTTTTCCGACGGGTCTCCCGTCACCGCCTACGATTGCGAGGCGTCCTACGATCGGGCGAGCTCCGGCTCCTCGGTTTGGGAAGCCGCGTTTTCGTATATTTCCTCCTATTCCGCCGTGGACGGGTCCACCTTTGAAATTCAGTTCCGCTCTTACTCTCCCACCCAACTGAACCTGCTGACCATTCCCGTGGTGCGGGCAGACACGGTGGAGAATGCCACCCCCGTGGGGTGCGGGCGGTACGTGCTGTCTGAGGACGGTACGGAGCTGTTGCCCTCCTCCTGCGGATGCTACGAAGGAAAATACGCCATCGACCGCATTGCCCTTCTGGGGATTGCGGACAAGGAGACCTTGACCTACAACTTCAATTACGGCAGATTGCAGGCGATCTGCGCAGATCTTTCCATGGATGCGGGGGAATACCGCTCCGACTGCGAGCTGGTCACCGTGCCCACCAACCGTTTGTCCTTCGTCGTGGTCAACCGCAAGCGGAAGGAGCTGGCGGACGTAAACTTTTCCAAGGGGATCACCTATCTGTTGGACCGAGCCGCACTGGTCTCCGAGGTCTACGGATCGGTTGCAACGCCCGTATGGTCTCCGCTGAATCCTGCGTGGAGCAAGACCGCAGAGGCGCAGCTGAACCCCGATATCTATTCGGTAACCACCGCAAATAATTATTTCAATCTGGCGGGCTGGACCCTGAACGGCTCGGTTCGTCGGTACGGAAATTCGGACGTCACGCTGAAAATTCTGGTGAATCTGGAAAACAATAAGCGAATGATGACGGCGGAATTTTTGGCGAAAGCCCTGCGAGGCGCAGGCTTTTCCGTAGAGGTCTCCGCTTTGGCGTGGGACGAATATACCGCCGCAATTCAGGCACAGGATTTTGATCTGTATCTTGGGGAGGTCTCCCTGCCCGATAACATGGATCTGTCCGCGCTGTTCAGTCAGAACGTATGTCATACGGGAGAAGCCTCCTCTGTCTATGCTTCCCTTCGCTCCTCCGCCGCAAAATTGCTGCGGGATGACGTGGAGCCCCGTACCTTTGTCAGCGAATTTCAGAACGCCCTGCCTTGCATCCCTCTCTTTTACGCCTGCGATGCCCTTGCGGTGAGCATGGACGTGTTAGGGACCTTCGGGGGATCGGTCAGCGAGCTTTATTTCGGCATCGAAACCTGGGAACTCCGTTCCCGTTCCAACAATCAGTAAGGAGAACGCTGTGGATAAGTTTACTTTTGATACCATTGAATATATCCGCCCCGATATCGCCGCGGTGGAAGCGGAGGTCCGTGCCCTCACCGAGGAGCTGAAAAACGCCACCTCCTATGCGCAGGTCAAGGATCTGTTGCTTCGCTCGGACAAAGCCACCGAGGATATGGGCACTATGATCACCGTCGCCCACGTGCGAAACACCCTGAACACCACCGACAAGTTCTATGAGGACGAGATGGCATACCTGCAGCAGGCTCTGCCCGTGGCGCAGGTCACCTTCATGGGGTTCGAAAAGGCGTTGCTGGAATCGCCCTTCACCGCCGAGCTGGATGCGGACCTGGGTCCCGAATATCTCACCTCCGTGCGCCGCTCTTTGTCCTCCTTCAACGAAACGCTGGTGCCTTACCTTCAGGAGCAGGCAAAGCTGACCACCGAATATCAGAAGCTGATGGCGACGGCGCAGATCGAATTTGACGGACAGGTTCTGAATCTCTACGGTATTCAGAAGTATTTCGAGCACCCCGACCGCCGGGTCCGCAAGGAAGCCTTTGCCAAGTATTCTCAGTTCTACGCAAGCAACGAAGAAAAGATGGAAGAGATCTTCGATCAGCTGGTGAAGATCCGCACCGCCATGGGCAAAGCCATGGGGTACGATACCTTCACCCCGCTGGGGTATCTGAACCAAGGCAGAAGCGACTACGGTCAGAAGGAGGTCGCCGCCTTCCGTGAGCAGGTCCGCACCGAGATCGTTCCTCTCTGCGAAAAGCTGTACGAGGCGCAAGCAAAGCGAATCGGAGTTGATCGCATTATGGCGTACGACGAGGAATTTATTTTCCCCGACGGAAATGCCGAGCCCAAGGGCGACGTCTCCTTTATGGTGGAGCAAGCCCGCAAGATGTACCACGATCTTTCTCCCGAAACGGGCGAGTTCATTGATTTTATGATCGACCATCATCTGATGGATCTGGAAAACAAGCCAAACAAGGCGTCCACGGGATATATGACCAGCCTTGCCAAGTATAAGGCTCCCTTTGTTTTCAGCTGCTTTAATCAAACCATCTTCGATATGGAGGTCATGTCTCACGAGCTGGGGCACGCCTTTGCGGGATACCGCGCCATGCGCAGCCAGCCGGTCAGCGCCTATTACGGAGTCAGCACCGATATTGCGGAGATTCATTCCATGTCCATGGAGCAGTTCTGCTATCCTTACGCGGAGCTGTTCTTCGGGGAGGATGCGGAGAAATACCGCTTCGCTCATCTGCAGGGGGCTATCACCTTCGTTCCCTTCGGCGTTGCCGTGGACGAATTCCAGCATATCATCTACGAGAACCCCAACCTGACCCCCAAGGAACGTACCTACGAATGGCATAAGCTGGAAGAGAAGTATATGCCCTGGAGGAAATACACCGACGATCCCTTCATGGAACGGGGTGGATATTGGTACCATAAGCTGCATATCTTCCTCTATCCCTTCTATTATATCAACTATACCCTCACCACCATGGGCGCCATGGAATTCAAAAAGCGCTATGCGGAGGATCCCGAGAAGGCTTGGGCGGATTACATGAATCTGTGCAACGCAGGGGGAAGCAAGAGTTATCTGGGGCTTCTCAAGGTTGCAAATCTCCGCGTTCCCTTCGAGGAAGGAAGCGTGGCTGAATCCATCAGCTACGCAAAAGAAACGTTACTCAATGCCCTTGCGGCAGAACAATAAGGAGCGATTATTATGGAATACGGAATTCAGCTGTACAGTGTACGCGACATGACTCAGAACGATTTCGAGGGCGCCGTTCGTCAGGTTGCCGCCCTGGGGTACAAGTCCGTGGAGCCTGCGGGCTTTTTCGGCAGAACCGCAGAGCAGGTGAATGCTCTGATGGAAGAAACGGGGCTTCGCATCAGCGGAACTCACAGCCCGCTGCTTGATCTGGTGAACAAATACGAGGAGACTCTGGCGTTCCACAAGGCAATCAAAAATCCCTGCTACATCGTCCCCGGCTATTCCATGAAGAATCAGGCGGAGATCGACGGCTTTGTGAATTACGTCAACGACCTTGCTCCCAAGCTGGAGAAGGAAGGAATCACCCTTGCGTTCCATAACCACGCCCGTGAATTCATTCCCAACGCCGACGGCTCGGTCGCCATGGAGCAGATCGTGTGCCGCACGAATCTGAAGCTGGAGGTTGACACCTATTGGGCGTTCGTGGGTATGAAGAATCCCGTTTCCTTCCTGGAGCGGGTTCAGGATCGCCTCATCGCCGTTCATATGAAGGACGGCTCTCCCGACGGCCACGGCACGCCTCTCGGCAGAGGTGACGCACCCGTGGCGGAGGTGTACGAATGGGTCAAGGCGCATAATATCCCCATGGTGGTGGAAAGCGAGACCTGCACCCCCGACGGCATGACCGAAGCGAAAATCTGCATTGAATATCTCAAATCCCTGGAAGGCTGATTGAGAGATCTTTTCTTCCTCCTTTGGTACGGAAGACCCGATTCGTTGGGTCTTCCGTTTTTTTGCATAAAAAAGCCGACTCACGAACGGGTGAGTCGGCATGAGGTCAGAAATCAAAGGCGGGGCGCTTGGTTTCGGGGTCGATCTTCAGTTTTGCGTCGAAGGTCTTCCCCGTGCGGGGGGAGACGAAGCCCTGCAGCTTTGCGGTGGTTCCCGTCTCCAGCAGGGACCGCGCCGCCGACAGGGGAATGATGCGGCTGCACATGGTATTCCAGATGGTGAATTTGCAGTTCTTTTCCTTGTAGTTCAGGCATCCGTAGCCGTACCGTCCCTTGACCACCTTGCCGCCGCAGAGGGGACATATCCCCACCTCGTCCCCGTAGAAGCCGTCGTATTCGTCGGTCTCGGGGGTGGCTTGCAGGTGCACCGAGTCGAAGACCTGAGAGATCTCGGTCTGCGCCAGCCGAACCCCGTCGTCCACGGTGATCTCACCGCGGAAGACCTGCTTTAATGCCTTACCCAGCTCGGAGGTCTTGTATTTATCCATGGAGATCTTCATGCGCATCAGCGCCTCAATGAGGTAGATCCCCTTGGGAAGGATGGTGTATACGTCCTTTTTCAGAAGAATGTATTCGCTCTTGCGGGCGTTGTCGATGATCCCCGTGCGGGTGGCTTCGGTGCCCAGCTCCAGACCCTCGAAGATGGCGCGGTATTCTTCCGCGTCGTCCTCGGTCTCGATGCTTGCCTTCTCCTCACGGAAGGGATTTTTCAGATAGTTATTCAGGGTTTCGATGGTATAATGCTTGGGCGGGGTGGTCTCCTTTTCCACGGGAGCAAAGGCGGTGTTGACCCGATCTCCCTTTGCAAGATTGGGCAGCATCTTGTCCTTCTGTCCGCCGTCGTCGTATTTCATCCAGCCGGGGGAGACGATGACCGTCCCCTTCAGCAGGAATTCCTCCATGCCGCCCACGTCAATGGTGATCTCGGTCTTTTCCGCCAGACACTCTTCGGCACAGAAGACCGCAACGAACCGCCGCATGACGGTGGAATAGACGATATATTCCTTTTCGGACAGCGCCGCCTTGTTTGGGATCTTGTAGGTGGGGGTCAGGGCAGAGTGGGATTCGATCTTGGAATCGTCGAAGATCGTCTTTTTGAACTTGAATTCCACGGGGTAGCCCAGCTTTTTAACGCCCTCCAGAACCTTTTTGATCTTGTCCTGCTCCGCCGTTGCCAGATATTCGGAGTTGGTGCGGGGGTAGGTCAGATATCCTGCCTCGTACAGCTTCTGAACGATGGCAAGAGACTCCTCCATGGGCATTTTATGCTTTTTCCCCAAGGTGTTCTGCAGAGTGGACAGGGAATACAGCTTCCCCGGATTTAAGGTGGTTTTGCGCTTCTTGACCGCCGTCAC
>JAFPBP010000312.1 GCA_017424085.1 Clostridia bacterium | reverse complement strand
GGGATGAAAAGGTTTTGAGCCTCATCGGATTCCCCGCCGAGGCGTTCGGTCCCCTTCATCAGCCCTTCTGCGAGGTTGGGACCTTCACCGAGGAGATCGCCGAAAAGGTTGGCTTCTCCTGTCGCGTGATCCTGGCGGCAAGCCACGATACCGCCGCGGCGGTGCTGGCAGTCCCCACCGTGAAGGACAATATCGTCTACATCAGCAGCGGTACCTGGTCGATCCTCGGCACCGAGCTTCGCCGCGCCAACACCTCCAAGGCAGGCTTCGACGCCCGCTTTACCAACGAGGGCGGATGCGGCGGACGGATCCGTTATCTGCGGAACATCAACGGCATGTGGTTCGTCCAATCGGTCCGTCGGGAGCTGGACAAGAAGTATTCCTTCGGTCAGCTGGCGGATCTGGCGGCGGAGAACGAGTCCTTCCCCTCGGTGGTGGACGTGACCGATCCCCGCTTCCTTGCCCCCGAAAGCATGATCGCCGAGGTCAAGGCGTATTGCCGCGATTCTGGTCAGCCCGTGCCCTCCACCGTGGGTGAGGTCATGCGTGCCATCTATGCGGGTCTGTCTCACGCCTACGAGATCAACGTGAAATTCCTCGCCGAGATCACGGGTCAGCCCATTGAATGCATCCATATTGTGGGTGGCGGCAGTCGGGATGAATATCTGGATCGCCTCACCGCCCGTGCTTGCGGAATTCCCGTGCTTACGGGTCCCACCGAATGCTCGGCCATCGGCAACATTCTCTCGCAGATGATCTGCGAAGGAGTCTTTACCGATATAACTGCCGCCCGCCGTGCCGTGGCGGAAAGCTTTGAATTGAAAACCTACGAAGGAGAATGATATATGAACCGTTACGAAAGTGCAAAAGAACAGTATCTGTCGCTGGGAATCGATCCCGAAGCGGCATTGGAAAAGCTTGCCTCCATTCCCGTCAGCATGCATTGCTGGCAGGGAGACGACGTCCGTGGCTTTGACCGCCCCGACGAAGGATTGAGCGGCGGCATTCAGACCACGGGCAACTACCCCGGCAGAGCCCGCACCCCCGAGGAGCTGATGGCAGATCTTGAGCTGTCCTACAAGCTCATCCCCGGAAAGAAGAGACTGAATCTTCACTCCTCCTACGCTATTTTCGACGGCGCTCCCGCAGATCGGGACGCTCTGGAGCCCAAGCATTTTGCCAAATGGGTGGAGTTTGCCAAGAAAAACAACGTGGGTCTGGACTTTAACCCCACCTTCTTCTCTCATCCTCTGGCGGACGGACTGACTCTGTCCCATCCCGACGATTCCATCCGTGAATTCTGGATCCGTCACGGCATTGCCTGCCGTCGCATCGCCGCTTATTTCGCCAAGGAACTGAACACCCATTGTCTCTGTAACGTTTGGATCCCCGACGGCTACAAGGACATTCCCGCAGACCGCCTCGGACCCCGTCTCCGCCTGAAGGACAGCCTGGACCGCATTTTTGCCGAAAAGCTGGAGGGTGTGATCGACTGCGTGGAGAGCAAGGTCTTCGGCATCGGCGTGGAATCCTATACCGTCGGCTCGGGCGAGTTCTATGCCTCCTACGCCGCATCTCATCCCGGCGTATATTATCTCTTGGATAACGGACACTTCCATCCCACCGAGGTGGTCAGCGACAAGATCCCCGCTTTGCTGCCCTTCTTCGACAAGATCCCCCTCCACGTGTCCCGTCCCGTCCGTTGGGACTCCGACCACGTGGTAATCTTCGACGACGAGCTGAAGGAGATCGCCAAGGAGATCGTCCGCAATGACGCCACCGATAAGGTCCTCATCGGTCTGGACTTCTTCGACGCCAGCATCAACCGCATCGCCGCATGGGTCATCGGAACCCGCAACATGCAGAAGGCTCTGCTCTTCGCTCTGCTTCAGCCCAATCTGAAGGATGCGCAGAACGCAGGGAATTTCACCGACGTTCTCGCCTATTCCGAGGAAGCCAAGACCCTGCCCTTCGGCGATATCTGGGCGGAATATTGCCGTCGCAACGGGGTTCCCGAGAATCACGCATGGCTGCAGGTCATTCGTGACTATGAATCCGACGTTCTCGCAAAACGCGTTTGATTAAGAAAAGGAGAAAAACAATATGTCTATTTTTGATACCGAAGTAATGAAGGGCTATATCCGCATGGGCAACGAGGGCTGGAAGCAAGGCTGGCACGAGCGCAACGGCGGAAACCTGACCTACCGCATGAAGGCGTCCGAGGTGGAGGATTGCCGTCCCTATTTCTACGATCACGGCGCCTGGGTCTCTCTGGGCATGACCGTGGAAAATCTGGCGGGCGAATATTTTATGACCACCGGTACGGGCAAATTCTTCCAGAATCTGGTTGTTTCTCCCGAGCTGGCTCTGGGTATTGCAGAGATCAACGATAAGGGCGATGCCTACCGTCTCGTCTGGGGACTGAACGACGGTAAGGACCGTCCCACCAGCGAATTCCCCAGCCACCTGCTCAATCACAGCGTGAAGAAGGCGGCAAACCCCGACTATCGCGTGATCTACCATTGCCATCCCGTGGGCGTCATTGCCCTCACCTTTATCCTGCCTCTGGATAACAAGGTCTTCTCCCGTGCCCTTTGGTGCACCATGACTGAATGCCCCATCATCTTCCCCCACGGGGTTGCGGTCATTCCCTGGATGATGCCCGGCGGTCTGGATATCGCCAAGGTCACCAGCGGCTACATGAGCGAGTTTGACGTTGCCATCTGGGCGCATCACGGCATTTTCTGCGCGGGCACCGATTTTGACAACACCTTCGGTCTTATGCATACCGTGGAGAAATCCGCTCAGATCTATCTGAATATCCTGCACAGCGGCAAGCCCATCCTGCAGACCATCACCGACGAGTACCTGCTTGCCATCGAAAAGGATTTCAAAATCACTCTGAATCACGAATTCCTCGGCTAATTATCTTGCCTATATAGGATAGGAGGGAGTTTTATGTCCGAATTTCTGATCAAAGGCGATCACTTTGAATTTGACGGAAAGCCCCTGCAGATCATTTCGGGGTCGATCCATTATTTCCGCACCGTTCCCGATGCCTGGGATGACCGTCTTCGCAAGCTGAAGGCGTGCGGATTTAATACCGTGGAAACCTATATTCCCTGGAATCTTCACGAGCCCAAGGAGGGTGAGTTCGTTTTCGACGGCATCGCCGATATCGAACGGTTTCTTCAGACTGCGGCGAAGTACGATCTGCACGTGATCCTGCGTCCCAGCCAGTACATCTGTGCCGAGTGGGAGTTCGGAGGCATGCCCTCCTGGCTTCTGAAGGACCGCAACATCTCCCTGCGTTGCGCCGATCCTCAGTATCTGGAAAAGGTGGATCGTTATTTCAAGGTTCTGATCCCTAATCTTGCCAAGTATCAATGCACCAAGGGCGGACCCGTGATCATGTGTCAGATCGAAAACGAGTACGGCTCTTACGGCAACGATAAGGAATATCTGGAATTTCTGGAACGCAAGATGCGGGAATACGGGCTTGAGATCATGCTCTTTACCTCCGACGGATCCTCCCACGTCTACCTCCACGGCGGAACCCTGCCCCACGTGTTCAAGACCGCAAACTTCGGCTCCAAGCCCAAGGATCGGTTCCGTGAGCTGACCACCTATCCCACCTTCTTCGGACCCATGATGTGCTCCGAATACTGGAACGGCTGGTTCGACCATTGGGGAGAGGCGCATCACGTGCGTGATCCCAAGGAGGCGGTGGAATGCTTCCGCGAGATGCTGGAAATGGGCGCGTCGGTGAACTTCTATATGTTCCACGGCGGCACCAACTTCGGCTTTATGAACGGCGCAAACTGCGGCGGCCCCAAGGACTATCAGCCTACCATCACCAGCTACGACTACTGTGCTCCCCTCACCGAGGAGGGTAACGTCACGCCCAAATACGAGCTTCTGCGGGAGCTTCTCAAGGATTACCGCACCGACAAGGACGATCTTGACATCGTTCCCTACGCTTCCACCGCCGCCTACGGCGAGGTCTCTTTGACGCAGACCACGTCTCTGCGCGGCTCTGCGGATCGTCTCGGCGTGATGCAGACCTCCCGCGCCCCCCTGCCCATGGAGCAGTACGGGCAGGCGTACGGCTCGATTTTGTACCGCACTCACGTGAAGTATCTTCCCAATCCCTCCAAGCTGATCCTGCGGGAGGTCCACGACCGTGCTCACGTGTTCATCAACGGACAGCGGGTGGGCGTGATCTACCGCAATGATCCCACCAATTATCTGGAGGTCACCTTCCCCGAAGCGGATAACGTCCTTGAGATCATTGTGGAGAATATGGGACGCATCAACTTCGGACCCTACCTGCACGACGAAAAGGGTATCACCGATTCGGTCTGCATCGCCCCTCCCAATCAGCATCAGTTCGGCTGGGAGGTCTATCCCATGGAGCTGGACGATCTTTCGGTCCTTTCCTTCGCCGAAGGGGAGACCTGCGAGCTTCCCGCCTTCTTCCGCGGCACCTTCGCCGTGGACGGTCAGCCCAAGGATACCTATCTGCGCCCCGTGGGCTTTGAGCACGGCTCGGTCTGGGTCAACGGCTTTAACCTGGGACGCTATTGGAATTCCAAGGGACCCCAGAAGACCCTTTACGTCCCCGCCTCTCTCTTGAGGGAAGGGGAGAACGAGATCATCGTTCTGGAATACGACGCCGTCACCGAGCCTCGCGTTGTGTTCGAGGATAAGAGCGATCTTGGTTGATCGATTCAAAAATGAACCTGCCCGAATGGGATTTTGTCCCGTTCGGGCTGTCTTTTGCAAACAATCTTTGAATTTTCGCCGACTTTTCCCGTTACCCCTTGCATTTAACGTTGAATTGCTGTAAAATAAGGAATGTAAATTGTTTATGCGTAAGGAATGTTTTATTCATGTCTAAGCCGAATCCTCATGCGGGACACCGTTCCCGTCTGCGCGAGCGCTTTTCCCTCAGCCCCGCCTCCTTTCGGGATCACGAGCTGCTGGAGCTTCTTTTGTTTTACGCCATTCCTCAGAAGGATACCAATTCTCTTGCCCACGAGCTGCTGGATCGGTTCGGGTCGATCGCGGGCGTGATGGAGGCGACGGAGGATCAGCTGGCGTCGGTTCCCGGTATGGGGAAGTCGTCTGCACAGCTGTTTCCCGTCATGCTGTCCTTTCTTCGCCGCTATATGAAGGAAAAGGTCGTCGTTCGCGGGGATCACGGTCATTTGCCGGAAACTCTGGGTGCTTACCTGTGGCCCGATTATTTGGGGGTGACACAGGAGCACGTTCGCGTCATCGGATTCAACCGAAACGGAAGGATCATCGGGGATGCTCTCGTTGGCGAGGGGTCGGTCAGCGGCTCCGTTGTGAATATCACTCTGTTGGGAAAGTTTATCTCCGATTACAAGCCCGCTTCCGTGGTGCTGGTCCACAATCATCCCTCGGGTGCGGCGATCCCCTCCGACGACGATTACCGTGCCACCGATAAGATCCGCACGTTTTTGGACTGCTGCGGCGTGACGTTGACCGATCATCTGATCTTTGATAATAACGGGGATTATATGTCCTTTGGGCAAAGCGGAATGATGGACGCGAAGAATCGCCCCGCCTATCACGTGGTTCCTCCGCAAAAAGGATCCGGTTCGCGGACCTCTCTGCAGAAATGTGACAAAAATACGAATAAGTGACAAATTCTCTTGACAATTCCACCGTTTTGTGGTATACTATCGTAGTTCCTAAGACAATAGGTGCTTTATGCTGAAATATGCCTATCGAGGACGCGTTACCATGACAAGCAAGCCCCTGCGGCTTTTTGTGATGCTCTTTTGCGCCTCGCGGCACAGAAGAGCATTTTTTGTTGTTCATGTCTTTTCTCGGAGGTGAAAAAAATGGCAAGTGAAAAGATTCTCGAATCCAAAAAGGAAATCGTAAATCAGATCACCGATCGCATCAAGGGTTCCTGTGCCGGCGTTTTCGTTGACTACAGCGGCATCAACGTTGCTGACGATACTCAGCTCCGTCGCGAGCTTCGCGCTGCAGGTGTTGAATACACCGTCGTGAAGAACACCCTGACCAAGTTCGCTCTGAAGAACGTTGGTTACGATGCTCTCGATGTTCACATGGAGGGTACCACCGCTCTGGCAACTTCGGTTGACGACGTGATCTCTCCCGCGAAGATTCTCTGCAAGTTTGCAAAGACCCACGAGAACTTCAAGATCAAGGCAGGCTACTGCGAAGGCGAAATTCTGGATGAGAACGGCGTTAAGGCGCTGGCAGCTGTCCCCTCGAAGGAACAGTCTCTGGTCAACCTGATGTACGTCCTTCAGTCTTCTACCCGCAACCTGGCTGTCGTACTGAACCAGTACGTAGAAAAGTGTTCCGAACCCCAGGAAGCGTGATTCCGCTTTTTATCACGCAAATCTAACTAAACTCACTATTATTCAGGAGGAAATTTAAAATGGCTAGCGAAAAGATCACTAACATTGTTGAAGAACTTAAGACTCTTACCGTTGTTGAAGTCGCCGAACTGGTTAAGGCGATCGAAGAAGAATTCGGCGTTTCCGCCGCTGCTGCAACCGTAGTTGCTGCTGCTCCCGTTGAGGGTGCCGGCGCTGCTGCTGCCGAGAAGGACGAATGGGATGTTATCCTGACCGACGTTGGCGCTTCCAAGATGGGCGTTATCAAGGTTGTCCGTGAGCTGACCGGTCTCGGTCTGAAGGAATCCAAGGAAATCGTTGACGGCGCTCCCAAGGCTGTCAAGGAGAAGGTTTCCAAGGCTGACGCTGACGCTGCTAAGGAAGCTCTCGAGGCTGCCGGCGCTAAGGTTGAACTGAAGTAATTCAAGTATAGCCGAAAAAAACGCATCGTTGAAAGACGATGCGTTTTTTGTATGCAAATTTTTAGGAATCGTTCTTAATTTGTGACAAAAACACAACATATAGGAGAACCTATTGACATTCTTTACAAGATGTGGTATAATAAATTCAGTCAAATCGGAATACTTTATCTTATATCATAACGAGGAAGAATGCTATGAAGGTTATCAAACGCAACGGCTCGGAAGTGGCTTTCGACATTTCCAAGATCATCGTCGCCATCACCAAAGCCAACGAGGCTGTGGAGGAAGAGGCGCGCATGACCCCCATGCAGATCCGTCGCATCGCAGAAGCGGTGGAGCTGAGCTGCATCCGCATGAACCGTGCTCCCGAGGTGGAGGAGATCCAGGATCTGGTGGAATCCCAGATTATGGCGCACGGTGCCTACGAGGTGGCGAAGAAGTATATTACCTATCGCTATACCCGCAATCTGGTTCGTCGCTCCAACACCACCGACGACAAAATTCTCAGTCTCATCGAATGCTGCAACGAGGAGGCAAAGCAGGAGAACGCCAATAAGAACCCCACGGTCAACAGCGTCCAGCGTGACTATATGGCAGGTGAGGTCAGCCGTGATATTACCAGCCGCCTCCTGCTGCCCGCCGACATCGTGGAGGCGCACGAGCAGGGTATCATCCATTTCCATGATACCGACTATTACGCTCAGCATATGCACAACTGCGATCTGGTGAATCTGGAGGATATGCTCCAGAACGGTACCGTCATTTCGGGGACCATGATCGAGCGTCCCCACAGCTTCTCCACCGCCTGCAACATCGCCACGCAGATCATCGCACAGGTGGCGTCCAATCAGTACGGCGGGCAGAGCATTTCTCTCACCCACCTTGCCCCCTTCGTGCAGGTCAGCCGCGAGAAGATTATCAAGTCTCTGCGGGAGGATTTTGAGGCAACGGGGATCTCGATCTCTGAGGCAGATTTCTCCAATATGGTGGAAAAACGCCTGCGGGAGGAGATCCAGCGCGGCGTTCAGACCATTCAGTATCAGGTGGTCACCCTTTTGACCACTAACGGTCAGGCGCCCTTCGTTACCGTCTTCATGTATCTGGGCGAGGCGAAGAACGAGCAGGAGAAGGCAGACCTTGCCATCATCATTGAGGAGACCCTGCTTCAGCGGTATCAGGGCGTAAAGAACGAATCGGGCGTTTATGTAACTCCCGCCTTCCCCAAGCTGATCTACGTTCTGGAGGAGCAGAACATCCACGAGGATTCCCCCTATTACTATCTCACCAAGCTTGCCGCCAAATGCACCGCCCGCCGCATGGTTCCCGACTACATCTCCGAAAAGAAGATGCTGGAGCTGAAGGTGGATAAGGGCGGCACGGGCAGATGCTATACCTGTATGGGCTGCCGCAGCTTTTTGACCCCCTATCTGGATGACAACGGGGAACCCAAATATTACGGTCGCTTCAATCAGGGCGTGGTGACGCTGAATCTGGTGGACATTGCTCTGTCCTCGGGCGGAAACATCGAAAAATTCTGGAGCATTTTCGACGAGCGTCTGGAGCTGTGCCACCGCGCACTTCTGTGCCGTCACGAGCGTCTGAAGGGCACTCTGTCCGACGTTGCCCCCATTCTGTGGCAGCACGGTGCGCTGGCTCGTCTGCAGAAGGGCGAGAAGATCGACAAGCTTCTCTACGGCGGTTATTCTACCATTTCTCTGGGCTATGCGGGCTTGTACGAATGCGTCAAGTACATGACCGGAAAATCCCATACCGATCCCTCCGCCACCCCCTTCGCCCTGCAGGTCATGGAATATATGAACGCCGCCTGCCGCAAGTGGAAGGCAGAGCACAACATTGATTTCAGCCTCTACGGAACTCCGTTGGAATCCACCACCTATAAATTCGCCAAATGCATGCAGAAGCGCTTCGGTATCGTCCCCGGCATCAACGATAAGGGATATATTACCAACAGCTACCATATCCACGTGTCCGAAGAGGTGGACGCCTTCACCAAGCTTGCCTTTGAATCTCAGTTCCAGGCTCTGTCTCCCGGTGGCGCCATCAGCTACGTGGAGGTTCCCGATATGCAGCAGAATCTGGAGGCGGTCCTGCAGGTCATGAAGTTTATCTATGAAAACATCATGTACGCCGAGCTGAACACCAAGTCCGACTACTGTCAGGAGTGCGGCTGGGACGGGGAGATCGCCATCGAGGAAGAGGACGGCAAGCTGATCTGGAAATGCCCCAAGTGCGGCAATACCGATCAGTCCAAGATGAACGTTGCCCGCCGTACCTGCGGTTACATCGGAACCCAGTATTGGAATCAGGGCAGAACTCAGGAGATCAAGGAGCGGGTCTTGCACCTGTAAGCTATGAATTACTGTAACGTCAAATATTTTGATATTGCCAACGGAGAGGGTGTCCGAACCACCCTCTTCGTTTCGGGCTGTACCAACCGCTGCGAGGATTGCTTTCAGCCCGAGACCTGGGATTTTCATTACGGAAATCCCTTCACCTCCACCGTGGAGGATGAGATCCTTGCGTCTCTTTCGCCTTATTACGTGAACGGATTGACTCTGTTGGGCGGCGAGCCCTTCGAGCCCTCCAATCAGCGGGCGCTGGTTCCGTTTCTCCGTCGGGTGCGGGCTCAATACCCCGAAAAAACGATCTGGTGCTTTACGGGCTTCACCTTGGATGGGGAGCTTCTGCGGGATGGGTCCCATCCCCGTTGTGAGGTGACCGACGAAATGCTGTCTCTTATGGACGTTCTGGTGGACGGGCGGTTCGTGAAGGCTCTGAAGGATATTTCCCTGCGCTTCCGCGGCTCCTCCAATCAGCGGATCATCGATCTGAACGAGACCCGAAAACAGGGATCCATCGTCCTTTGGGATAAGAAATGAGCGTGGATTCTATGGAGATCAGGTGTGGAAAATACCGCCATTTTAAGGGCGGAGAGTACGAGGTGATCGGGTTGGCTCGCCATTCCGAAACGGGGGAGACCATGGTGGTCTACCGCGCTTGCTATGGGGAGAACTCCCTTTGGGTCCGTCCTGCGTCCATGTGGAACGAGACCGTCACGCGGGAGGGAATCACTGCCCCTCGTTTTACCTTTTTGGAGGAATAGCCCCCATTCTCGCGCTTCTTTTTCAGGAGCGCGGGATTTTTTTGCAAAAATCATGAATAAATTATGATAATTTCCCTTTCCCCCATTGACAAACTGTATGAAATCTTCTATAATAATATAAGAGAAAAAATGATCCCTTATCTTACGTGAAAAAGGAGAAAAAATATGTATCAGTTTCCTATCGGCGTGATCCTGGAGTCCTTCCGTGTGGACCGCAGCTCCGCCATTCAAAAAGCCGCAGCCATGGGCGCCAACGGCATTCAGATGTATGCCACCAAGGGCGAGAACAGCCCCGAGAACCTCAACGCCGCAGACCGTCGCGCTCTGTTGGATGAGGTAAAGAGCCATGGTATGGTCATTTCCGCCCTC
>JAFPBP010000311.1 GCA_017424085.1 Clostridia bacterium | reverse complement strand
AGGTAAAGCAGCGGGAAAAATAAAACACGTCGCAGTATCCCAGCTCGGCGGCGGTCTCCTTGACGCTGAACATACCGCTCCCCAGCATTTCCTTGGCGGCGGTGATCCGCAGGGCGTTGCGGGCGGAGACCAGGGTCTGCCCCGTGCGGGCAACGTAAACGGCGCGCAGGTGGGAGGGGCTTACGTTACAATAGGCAGCAATCTCCTCGGCGGAAAAATTGCGCTTGAAATTTTCGTGCAGATATTCGGTGACACGGGAGACCAGACGTCCCCCTGCGTCGGGAGTCTCCTGCGCCCGCTCCCAGCGCAACAGGTCCAGATAGAGCCGCATCAGCCCCATGCGGCAGACCGTGCGGGAATCATCCCTCTGCGCCTGCCATGCAGATTGCAGATCCAGAATCTTTTCCCGTAAAAATCCGGGGCAGGACAGGATCGGAGGCAGGGACGCCAAGCAGGGATCCGACACGGGCGAAAAGAAAAACGCCGCCGTCACGTAGGCGCAGGGACCACAGGAGAACCGATACCGCGCCCCGTCCCGCAGCAGGACCAGCGTTCCCGCCGACACGGGGAATTCCCGCCCCGCCCCGTCGAAATACGAGCCCACGCCTTCGGTAAATAACACAAAGCCGTCCCCCCGCTTGCCCTTGTTCTCAAATTCAAACCGATCCTGCTCCCGCTTAAACGCAACGATGCGGATCGACTCTACCGCAATATCGATGGATTCCATAAAATCCCGTCCTTTCCTCCGATTTTGCTTTTCCGTTCCATTATAGCATATCCCGCAGTAAAATGCAAGAGGGAAACACACAAAACCGTCGTTTTACACAAAACGGAAAGCGTATCGTTCATTGACAAGAAAAGCAGGGTGGGGTATAATGAAGCCAATGAGATCCCGAAAGGAGACTTCCTATTATGAACGAACTGATCTTTACCACTCTGATGATGGACGCCGCCCCCGTGGGGGAGGTCAACCCCATGCCCGATCTGAAAAACGTATCCTACATTCACGCCACCTTCCAAACCACCGACCGCGTGAGCGCCGAGGACCGCAAATATTTCGGCGTAGGTGCCATTGATACGCTGTTGCCCTATCTTTCGCAGGATAACTACAACCGTGACCGCCGCCCCACCCCCATGAAGGCGGCGATCCTGGAGAACGACCGTCTGCGCGCCGTCTTTCTCCCCGAGCTGGGAGGACGCCTCTGGAGCCTGTACGACAAGACCCTTCAAAGGGAGCTTTTGTATCAAAACGAGATCGTCCAGCCCTGCAATCTGGGGCTGAGAAACGCCTGGGTCGCAGGGGGTGTGGAATGGAACTCGGGAATCAAGGGACACTCCCCCTTCACCTGCGCTCCCGTGTTCGTTGCCCGCAGCGAATCTCAATCGGGAGACCCCATCCTTTCTCTGTATGAATACGACCGCATCCGCAAAACCGTCTTCGGCATCAACGCCCGTCTGGACGGAGGTTCTTTGCTGATCCGTACCACCGTGGAAAATCTGCGGGACGAGGAAAGCTTCGCCTATTGGTGGTCCAACATCGCCGTGCCCGAGCGGGGCGTTCGGGTGCTGACCGATGCGCAGGACATGTTCACCTGCCTTTACGGAGACAACAAATACACCATCGATAAGGTCCCCGCGCCGATCTTCGACGGAGAGGACCTCTCCTACCCCGAGCGGGCAAAGCGGGCGGGCGACCTGTTCTACGTGGTGCCCGACGAGAAGCCCAAGTGGATCGCAGCCGTGGAGGAAGACGGCGTAGGACTTTTGCAATACTCCACCCCCGAGCTGAAGGGCAGAAAGCTCTTCTTCTGGGGACAGGGGCAGGGCGGACGAAACTGGAATCGGTTCCTGACCGAAAGCGACCGTCCTTACGTGGAGATCCAAGCAGGGCTCCTTCGCACGCAGATGGAGCATTGTCCCCTGCCTGCCCACACCACCCTCTCCTGGACCGAGTGCTATACCGCCATTCAGATCGACCCCGCCGAGCTGGGCGGCGATTGGCGTACGGTCTGCGAAAAAACCTCCGAATACGTCAGATCTCTGCCCGACCTTGCAAAGGCAGATCTTCCCCTGAACGCACCCAAGACCATTCTCAGCATGGGAAGCGGATGGGGAGCCTTGGAGGGCGAGATCAGCAACTATTACACCTTCCCCGCCGAAGCCGTAACCGACGAGGAAAAGGAATGGATCGCTCTGGAGGAAAAGGGTTACTTAGAAGAAAAGAATCCCGCGCTCCCTCCCGTCAGCTATCGCATCGGGAAAGAGATCCGAGAGGCGCTGGAGCGCTCCACGGAGACCGAAGCGGGGCGTCATTGGTACACCTATCTTCATCTTGGCATTCAGCATTACGCCGAGGGCAACCCCGAAGCCGCCCGCGACGCTTGGCTGACCTCCCTTGCATTGACGCCCACTCCCTGGGCGCACCGCAACCTTGCCACCTGCTACCGCAACGATTTTAACGATAACGACCGTGCGGCGGAGCACATTCTCGCTGCCGTCGCCTGCATGACCGTGCCCTGTCGCGGGCTTTGGGTAGACGCGGCAAGCCTTTTGGTAAATTGCGGAAAGCCCGAGCAATGGATCGAGCTTCGCAAGAGCCTGCCCACCCAATGGGAAGCCGACGGACGGTTGAATTTCTATACCGCTCTGGCGTATTTCCGCATGGGGGATCTTGACGGTGCCCGCGGGATCGTCAACGAGGACTTCACCATGACCGACATCAAGGAAGGGGAGCTGTCCATTTCTGCTCTGTGGAACCAACTCTACGATGCGGACCGTCCCCTGCCCGCCCGTCTGGACTTCAGAATGCACGAATAAGAAAGGGAGCGTTTTACATGAGCCTTTGCCTGCCCGACAAGACCCTGCTGTGGCGCCCCTCCGACGCCCTTCTTCCCAACCCGCACAAGGGATTCGTCTCCTTCCAGCGCTTTGCGGGAGATCAGCTCAACGACAACTGGTCTGCCGATCGGGGCTGGAAAATGGAGCATCTGCCCGACGGGCTGTTCTCTCAGGAAGAAGAGAAGGATTACTATCATCCTCACCCGAAAATCGCCTATTTCCGCGTTCCGTGGCGGAATCTGGAGCCCGAGGAGGGAGTTTATGATTTCTCCCTTTTGGATCGGATCTTCGCCGAGGCTCAGTCACGGGGACAGCACGTGATGCTTCGCTTCCCGCCCCACGATGCCCGCCCCGGCGCCTTGGACCTGCCCGAATGGCTGAAGAAAAAGGCAAACCTTCCCGAACGGGAGATCGGAGATAAGGTCACCCCCGACCATCCGTTGTATTTTGAGCATTACGAAAAATTTGTCCGTGCCGTGGGCGCCTACACAGACGGAAATCCCCGGCTGTCCGCCGTGGATCTTTCCATTGTGGGTGCATGGGGGGAGGGGGCAAAGATCGCGCTGGTCCCCGAGGAAAAGTGGCGCCCCATCGTGGACGCCCACATGGAGGCGTTCCGCGTCACGCCCATGATCGCCCAGCACAACCATCCCCCCTCGGTGCGCCGCGCCAATTCCTTCCGTCCCGTGGGCTTCCGCGCAGACTGCCTCGGAAACATGAAGATCCACATGATCGGAGAATACGCCCGCCGCTTTTCGGAGCTTCCCCGCGATCTTTGGGAGCGGGCACCCATCGCCTTTGAATCCTGCTGGGTCATGGGGCATTGGTACGACATGGGATGGGACCTTGACGAGATCATCGAGCAATCGCTGAAATGGCATATTTCCACCTTCAACGCCAAGTCTTCTCCCGTCCCCGAGGAATGGAAGGACAAGGTTGAGGGCTGGATCAAAAAAATGGGCTATCGCTTTGCTCTGCGTCGGCTGGACTACCCCCAAAGCGCATCCTGCGGAGACGATCTTAGGCTGGGCTTCTGGATCGAAAACCGAGGGGTCGCGCCCCTGTATCACCCCTTCGTCTTCACGATCCGTCTGAAGGGCGAGGATGGAGTCTTTGAGTTTGCCTCCGCGCAGACCGTGACCCAATGGCTGCCGGGAGACGTGATCGCCAACGAGACGATCCCCACCCACGGGATCCCCGCAGGGAGGTACGAGCTTCAGGTGGGGCTCTGCCTCGGCTCCGATCGGGTGCGGTTTGCTACCGACGGGGAGACCGACGACGGATTCCTGAAAACGGGCGCCTTTGTTACGCTGAAGTAAGCGCCTGCCCGAAAGTGATTTACAAAACAACGAACAATTTATAAAAGTTGTGTGTCTATCCTTTACTTTGTGCAGAATATGTGTTATAATATATCCGTATGTCCAACGCTTTAATATTTTTTCAACATAACAGGAGGTATTATCCACATGGCAAGACAGAAACTTTCCATGGATGGTAACACAGCTGCGGCGCACGTATCCTATGCGTTCACCGAAGTTGCCGCCATCTATCCCATCACTCCCTCTTCCGTTATGGCGGAGCTGACCGACTCTTGGTCCGCCACCGGGCTGAAGAACATCTTCGGTGACAAGGTTAAGGTTACCGAAATGCAGTCCGAGGCGGGTGCCGCAGGTACCGTTCACGGTTCTCTGGCTGCGGGCGCTCTGACCACGACCTTCACCGCATCTCAGGGTCTTCTTCT
>JAFPBP010000310.1 GCA_017424085.1 Clostridia bacterium | reverse complement strand
TTGATCCAGCGGATCCCGTCGTAGGTGCGAATGATCTTCTCTTGGGATTTGCTGTAAAGGCAAACGCCGGAATAGGTGATCCACATCAGATCGTTGTTGCTGAAGTTCACCGAAAGATCGTGACCGCCCGAGCCAAAGGAAATGGTTTTCTCCTCCACGGGAATCAACGTGGGCTCCGTTCGGGTGCCGCCGATCTGATAGGCTCGAAGCTCCGTATGCCCCAGAGCCCAGAGAAGCTCGGTCTCGGGATCCCACAGAACCCCGTGGGCGCTGGGAAGGGGAAGGGAGTAATAATAGGGATCGGTCTTGTAGGATGCGCTGTAGATACGGATGTCTGCATTTTTCGAATTACCGTTTCCCGAGCAGGCAACGGCAACCAACCCGCTGGGCAGGACCTCGATGGAGTGAGGCCCGTAGCCCGCCGCGTTGGCGTTGAACAGGCATTCCCCCGTGGGATAGGAGACCACGGCGACCATGCCCGAGGAGGAGGTCATGCAAACGATATCTCCGCCCCAGGCGGGAACGTTGCGCAGACGAACGTCGTCCAAACGGCTGCGGCAGGTGTTGGCATATTCCAGATCGCCCCGCGTTTTGGTGCTCCAGCGCCAGACGATGGCGGATTCGGAGGTGAGATCCTTGGCGCCGAGATCAATAACGATGATCTCATCGTTTCCCTGATCGGTCATGGCAAGAAGCTTGCGCTTGTCCGAGACCTTGGTCTCGTCGAAATCGACCTCCGAGTCGATCACGTACCAGCCATCGGTGTTGGTATCGGTATTCTCGGTATCTCCCCCGCCGCCGCAGGCAACGAAGGACGAGAGCATCAGAAGCGGCAGAAGAAGCGACAAGATGCGTTTCATCATACAATCCCTCAATTATTGATAGTCTTTGCAGAAGGTATGGACCTTATAGAATTCACGGTTGGTGAACTTGATGGTCTTGGTGCGGACGATCACCTGCTCCACGCGGGGGCTCATTTCCAGATACACCAGCCGCATTTCCAGCGTAGACCATTCGTAAGTGGACCCCTTCGAGTTCGAGGGGGTAGAAACCATCGTTCCGTCGGGGAAGTAGGCGATCCCCTTGACGGAGGAAGCATTGTACCCCGAACGATACTTGTAATTCTCGGTCAGAGTGTTGGTTTCGGAATCAAAGATCCAGACCCGACCTGCGGTGACCCAATATTTGCCGGGCTGACCGTAAACGGGAGACAGATCGTGCCCCGAGGCGTCCTTGCCGTTAAAGGTGGCGCCCATATCGCTGAGCTTTACCAGCTTGGCGTCCTTGGTGCCGTAGTTGCGGATCTGCACGGCGATCACACCGTCATACTGCAGAGCCCACAGAACCTCCTGCACGGGATCCCATTGCACCCCGTGGGCGGAGGGAACCTTCAGATCGTCGGAATGGGTGGTGGAGCCGGTGGAGAGAGGGAAGTACCGCAGGTACCCCTTGGTGTCCCAGTTGTCGCCGCCCGAGGAGGCAACCACCAGGTCTCCGTTGGGAAGAAGCTCAATGGAGTGAGGTCCGTTGGGAACCAGCGCCTCAAACAGGATCTCCTTGGTCTCATAGTCGATGATTCCCGCCCAGCCGCCGGAGGAGCAGGCGATGATCACGTCTTTTTTGTAATATTCGGAATAGCGGTATTTTGCATCGTCGATGCCCGATTGGATGTTGGTCCAATACTTACAGGTCTTGCAGTCGCGGGCGACCCACTCCCAAGCCACGCAGGAGTCCAGGGTGGGAAGCTCGTTCCAGGACATCTCGCATTCGTCCAGATCGAACAGGACGACCGAGCCCTTTTTGATATCGTTGGCAAGGAATTTGTGATCCATCTCGTAATCAAAAACCACGTATCCCTCCTTATCCTCGGACGTATCGGTGGACGAGGTTGCGGAATCGGTGTCGGAATCGGTGGTCGGATCTGCGGGGTCGGTGTCACACGCCACGAAGGACAGCGCCAGAACGAGGCAGAGCAACAGAGCAAATAATTTCTTCAACATAGTAAACCTCCTTATTTATCACAAACTTCAGCGCGGTTATTGATAATCCTTGCTGAAGGTATGCACTTTATAAAACTCCCGATCGGTGAAGGTCACTCTGGTGACCTTTCCGATGGGCTGCTTGACCCGACCCTCGCTCATGGCGATATGGACGATCTGCAGGGTGTGGGTGGACCAATCGTAGGTGGACTTGCCCGTGCCCGCTCCCGTGGGGGTCAGAATCATGGTTCCGTCGGCGAAATAGGCAATGCCCTTGACGTTCTTGGCATTGTATTTTCCCTGATTCTTGTAGGAAGAATTCAGAGTACATCTCTCGGAGTCAAAGGACCAGACGTTCCCTGCGGTGACCCAATATTTACCGGGTTGCCCGTAGACGGGGGAAAGATCGTGCCCCGAGGCGTCCCCGTCCCCGAAATAGGCACTGAATCCGCCCTTCTTCAGCGTGGCGTTTTTCGTGCCGTACTTTTCCACCGTCACCGAAATGACCCCGTCGTACTGCAGGACCCACAGCAGATTCCGCTGGGGATCCCATTGAACCCCATGCGCGGAGGGGACCTTCAGCTCGGAGGAACGGCTGTTGACCCCTGCGGAGATGGGATAATAGCAGAGGTACCCCTTGGTGGACCAGTTGGAGCCACCCGAGCACGCCACCACGAAATCCCCGTTGGGGAGAAGCTCGATGGAGTGAGGTCCGTTGGAGGGCAGGACCTCGAACAGGACCTCCTTGGTCTTATAGCTGATGATCCCCGCCCAGCCCGAGGAGGAGCAGGCGATGATCACGTCTTCCTTGTAATAGGGAGAATAGCGCAGCTTGGCGTCGTCGATGCCCGCCTGCACCTTGTTGGGATACTTGCAGGTGCTGCACTTGGAGGAGACCCATTCCCAGACCACGCATTGGTCGCCCGTAAGCTTGGTCCAGTCTCCGTCGCATTTGTTCAGATCCAGCACCGCAATGGCGCCGTTCTTGATGTCCGTGACGAGGAATTTGTGCTCCATGGTCTCGTCATAGAGGGCGGGACCCTTGTTTTCGGTTTCGCCCGTGGAGGCGGAGGCATCGGAATCGGTGCCGTCGGTGGAGGCGTCGGGGGTTCCGCAGGCAAACAGGGAAACCGCCAGAGCGGCGCAGAAGAGAAGCGCCAGAATTCGTTTCATCATTTGGAATCTCCTTCCTTTTCCGCCGTGTCCGCGCGGGGTGCACGGGGAGGCTTGGGACCGAAATACTGATAATATTGGCAGGGAAGCCGTCCGTTGAACAGCTTTCTGCGTTTATCGGCACGCTTGCCGAAGAGGCGTTCAAATTCGGGATGGGCGGTGATCACGTAGCAGGACCAGGAATCCAAACCACGATAGACCTTTCCCAACGCGCGGTACAGCTCCGCCACCTCCTCCGCCTCTCCGAGGCGTTCCCCGTAGGGAGGATTGGTGACCAGAAATCCGAACTTCTCCGCAGAGGTATAGCTTCGCATATCCCGCCGCTCGAAGCGCACCGCAGAATCCACGCCCGCAAGACGGGCACAGGTCTGCGCCACGTCCACCGCCTTGGCATCAATATCGCCGCCGAAGAGGGTGATCTCACCGCAGGGGCGGATCAGATCCTTGGCTTCCTCACGAGCTCGGGCAAAGGCAGGGGCAAAATCGCTCCATTGCTCGGCAACGAAGGTTCGGGTCAGACCGGGAGCACGGTTTTCGGCGATCAGAGCCGCCTCGATGGGAATGGTCCCCGTGCCGCACATGGGGTCCACCAGAAGCCGCCCCGGCTTCCAATAGGTCAGATCGATCAGCGCCGCCGCCATAGTCTCCTTCAAGGGGGCTTCCCCCGCGATCTTGCGGTAGCCCCGCTTGTGAAGCCCCGCACCCGTAGTATCCAGCGTCACGGTGACAACATCCCGCAGAAGCGAGACCTCCAGACGGTACAAAGCGCCGGTCTCCTCGAAAAAGTCCCGTCCGTATTTCAATTTCAATTTTTCCACCACCGCCTTTTTGGCAATGGCTTGACAATCGGAGATGCTGAACAGGGTGGATTTCACCGAACGCCCGTCCACGGGGAAGCGGGCATCCTCGGGGAGCCAATCTCCCCAGGGAATTGCCTTGACCCCCTGAAACAGCTCCTCAAAGGTGACCGCCCGAAATTTTGCAAGGCAGATCTGGACCCGCGCCGCCGTCCGCAGCCACAGGTTTGCACGGGCGACCCCGTCGGCATCTCCCGTAAAAAACACCCGTCCGTCCTCGGTGTGCACGTCAGCGAACCCCAGATTGGTCAGCTCCCGCGCCGTAACCGCTTCCAGCCCGAAGGCGGTGGGGGCAATGAGTTGATACGTCATGTACAAAATCCTTCTTGCGCGCGAGTGCGCGTCTTTAATATGTATATATACCAACATGATACCATATCTCGGTGCAAATTGCAAGGACCGCTACAAGATTGTTCGGTTTTTTTCGGTTTTTTTTAATATTTCTGCCGATTCCCCAAAATCCCTGCCCCGAGAAACGATCGGAAGGGAGAAAAGCGGATCTGCGCTTTCGACAAATTTTGCAACAAAAAAGGTTCTATTTTCCGAATTTTATGAAAACTGTACCATTTCGCCGACAAAATACCATTGAAATATTAAAAAAGATGTGATATAATAAACAAGAACAAGCACGTCCCGAATTGAACCGAGAAGGAGGAAGCCGAACCGTGGGAAGAAACGATCTGCCCGAATATCTGTTCCGACAGGGCACCAATTTTGAAAGCTATCGCTTCTTCGGCGCACACCCCGAGACCCGCAAGGGAGTGGACGGGGTCACCTTCCGCGTCTGGGCGGACAACGCCGCCGAGGTATCGGTGATCGGCTCCTTCAACGGATGGGATCCCGCCGCCTCGCCCATGATCGGCAAGCAGGGGATTTTCGAGATCTTCGTTCCCGACGTAAAAACCTACGATCAGTATAAATACAGGATCCGCACCAAGCAGGGGGAAATTCTGGAAAAAGCAGACCCCTTTGCCTTCCATTCGGGGTGGGGCACCCATACCGAATCCCGCGTCTTCGACCTTGCGGGGTACGAATGGGGAGACGAGGCGTGGCTGAAGCAACGAAAAAAGACCGATCCCTACAAGAGCCCCATGAATATCTACGAGGTGCACGCAGGCTCCTGGCGGCGCTTTGCCGACGGGAACCCCTTTTCCTACCGCAAGCTGGCAGAAGAGCTGATCCCCTACGCACGGGAAATGGGATATACCCACATTGAGCTTCTTCCCATCACCGAGCACCCCCTGGAGGAATCCTGGGGATACCAATGCTGCGGATATTTTGCCCCCACCGCCCGCTTCGGAACGCCCCACGATTTCATGTATTTCGTGGACGAATGCCATAAGCAGGGCATGGGCGTGATCCTCGACTGGGTCCCCTCCCATTATCCCAAGGACGGGCACGGATTATATCGCTTCGACGGCTCCCCTGCCTACGAATATCGGGATCCCCTGAAGGGCGAGCAGCCCCAATGGGGCACGGCGGTGTTCGACTACGGCAAGCCCGAGGTGCAATCCTTCCTCATTTCCTCGGCGCTCTATTGGCTGAAGGAATACCACGTGGACGGATTGCGGGTAGACGCGGTCACGTCCATGCTCTACCTGAGCTTCGGCAAGGACGTGGAGGTTCGCAACGCCGAGGGGGGCGACGAGAACAAGGAAGCGGTGGCGTTCCTGCAGAAATTCAACGACGCCGTCCACGCGCACGTACCCGACGCATTGACCATCGCCGAGGAATCCACCGCATGGCAGAAGGTGACCAAGAATCCCGATCTGGGAGGCTTAGGGTTCAACTTCAAATGGAACATGGGCTGGATGAACGATATGATGTATTACGTGGAGCTGGATCCCTTCTTCCGAAAGGATCACCACGATAAGATCACGTTCTCTTTCATGTACGCCTTTTCGGAGAATTACGTGCTTCCCATCTCCCACGACGAGGTGGTCCACGGCAAGAAATCCCTGCTGGATAAGATGCCCGGTCCCTACGAAAACAAATTTGCGGGGTTCCGCGCGTTTCTCAGTTATATGTATACCCATCCCGGCAAAAAGCTGCTGTTTATGGGATGCGAATACGGACCGTTCCGTGAGTGGGACTTTGAAAACGAGCTGGAATGGTTCATGCTGGACTACGAGCCCCATCGGAGGCTGAAGGAGTTCACCAAGGCGCTCAATCTGTTCTATCTGGCGCACCCCGCCCTGTGGGAGCGGGATTGTGCCACCGAGGGCTTCGAATGGATCTCCCCCGACGACAACCGCAACAACGTGGCGGTGTTCCTGCGAAGGAGCGACGAAGAAGAGCTGGTGATCGCCGTCAACTTCTCCCCTCAGAGGTGGGATAACTACCGCTTCGGTCTTCCCGACGCCGAGCATTACGAGGAGATCTTCAACTCCGACGATCCCGCCTACGGAGGCTACGGGGTCTTCAATCGGGAGATCATCACCGAGCCCGTCCCCATGCACGGGCGCACCCATTCCGCGCAGATCTCGGTCCCGCCCTTCGGTGCCGTGATCTTAAAGAAAAAGCCAACCCAAAAGCGTCCCCGCATCGCGGCTCCGAAAAAAGTCGCACGCAAGCGGAATCCCAAGGCATAAAAACGAAACCATTGCAACCCAGCACGGCGAAACCGACCGCAGACAGAGATACAAAACGACCGGCGGAACCGCAACATAAAAGAGGAGGGTCCCCATGATCCAAAAGAAAAAATGCATTGCAATGCTTCTTGCCGGAGGGCAGGGCAGCCGATTGAAGGTCCTGACCAAGAACGTTGCAAAACCCGCAGTTCCCTTCGGAGCAAAATTCCGCATCATCGACTTCCCCCTGTCCAACTGCATCAACTCCGATATTTCGGTGGTTGGCGTTCTGACCCAGTATCAGCCTCTGGTGCTGAACCGTTACATCCGAAACGGTCTTCCCTGGGATCTGGACCGTCTCTACGGCGGAGTCTACGTTCTGCCTCCCTATCAGCAGAGCAACGGCGCCCACTGGTATAAGGGCACCGCAAACGCCATTTACCAGAACTTCCATTTCATTGAACAATACGAGCCCGACCACGTGCTGATCCTGTCGGGAGACCATATCTATACCATGGACTACGCCAAGATGCTGGAGGCGCACGAGCGCGCCAACGCCGACGCCACCGTGGCGGTCATCGAGGTTCCCATGGAGGAGGCGTCCCGCTTCGGCATTCTCGCCACCGACGAGGAAGGTCGCATCACCGAATTCCAGGAAAAGCCCAAGGTTCCCAAGTCCAATCAGGCGTCCATGGGGATCTACATCTTCAAATGGAGCAAGCTGAAGGAATATCTGGAACGGGACGAGGCAGACCCCAACTCGGACAACGACTTCGGAAAGAACATCATTCCCACCATGCTCAACGAGGGGCAGAATCTGTTCGCCTATTCCTTCCACGGCTATTGGAAGGACGTGGGAACCATCGACAGTCTGTGGGAAGCCAACATGGACCTGATCAACCATCCCGATCAGCTCCGCATCGACAATCCCGAATGGAAGATCTACGCCCGCAACCCCGTATCTCCGCCCCATTACACCGGCGCAAACGCCGAGATCTCCCACTCCCTCATTTCCGAGGGCGGCACCATCGCGGGCAAGGTCAAGGATTCGGTCATCTTCTACAAGGTTGACCTGCGCGAGGGCTCTCTGGTGGACGGCTCGGTGGTCATGCCCCACGCGGTGGTGGAATCGGGCGCTAAGGTCTACAACGCCATCATCGCCGAGGATGCGGTCATCAAGAGCGGTGCCGTGATCGGTGCACCCTCTGCCGAGGGCGAAACGCCGGTCATCACGGTCATCGGTCCCGACTGCGTGATCGAAGAAAATCAGATCATCCCCGCAGGCGCGGTGATTGATTGCGAGGACCTGAAGAAGGAGGGCACGGACAATGGCTAATGCATTCGGAATTATTTTCGCCAACATTCACGACGAGGCGCTTCCCCAGCTGACCCGCAACCGCACCCTGGGTGCCGTTCCTCTGGGCGGCAGATACCGCATGGTGGACTTTATTCTGTCCGACATGGTCAACTCGGGCATCTCCTCGGTGGGCATCATCGCCCGCAACAACTATCATTCCCTGATCAACCACCTGGGCTCGGGTAAGGAATGGGATCTGTCCCGCAAATTCGGCGGACTGACCATCTTCCCTCCCTACAGCACCTCGGGCAGCGGGCTTTACGAAAGCCGTCTGGACGCCCTGAAGAACGTACTGAGCTACATCACCCGCGCACGGGAGGAATACGCCATCCTCGCCGACAGCAACGTGATCCTGAACATTGATCTGGAGCAGGTGCTGGCATACCACGAGGAAATGGATGCGGACGTGACCTGCGTCTATCAGAAGCAGGAGCTGCACGAGACCCGCGCCAGAGACCGCGTGGTCTACGATCTGAACGAAAAGGGCAGGATCGAGAGCATTCGCGTGGATCCCCGCACGCTGGACGGCGTCTGCAACAAGTCGCTGGGCATCTGGGTCATGAAGAAGGATCTGCTGGTGCGGATCATCGATGACGCACAGGCAACGGGCAAGGCACACCTGGAACGGGACGTTCTGCTTCCC
>JAFPBP010000309.1 GCA_017424085.1 Clostridia bacterium | reverse complement strand
TGCAGGCGAAGGCATCGGGGAAGTATCTGAACATGAAGGCGAATACGGCGTACCTGTCCGACACGCCCCAGGATCTGACTCTGACCGTTAAGGGAGACAGCGTGCAGATCTCCGTAGTGGACGCAGGGAAGACCTATTATCTGCGCTTCACCAACACCTATAAGCCCAATTCCTGCTGGCATGCGGGCACCTCCTCCTCCAGCAGCACCTTTACCGTTTACGGAACCGAAAATCACAATACCGAATACGATAATTCCGACCAAGAGCCCCTTTTCTCGGTTGCCTGCTTCTCCGACCTGCACGTGGACTACGGTCTGCAGGGGCTGACCTCCCCCGTCCGTAAGGGCACCGTCAAGGCGGCGGAATTCGTTCGCCGTGAGCTGGGCGGCGCCAACGTGGTTCTGGTGGGCGGCGACGTGACCAGCAACAACGGGAAAAACTCCTGGACCGACGGATTCATCAAGCGGTCGATCAAATCGGTGCAGGATGCGCTGGCTCTGGCAAGCTACGACGAGTGGGTCCTGTACGTTTCGGGAAACCATGAAAACGAAGCGGGCATTGCCGCAGGTGCCAACTATTATTCGGGCGATTACGAGGACTACATGACCGAGACCGCAGGTCCCTTCTCCGACGATTTCTATCTCAGCGATATGAACGTGATCGGCAAGTACGACGAGCTTCTGTGCTATCATTATTCCCTGGACGGCATGGAATTCATCGGCATCAACACCCCCTACCGTGATACCCGAAGCAACGGCTATATTTATCCCGCGCAGATCACGTGGGTGGAGCAGAAGCTGGAGCAGATCGGCGCCGACAAGACCGTGATCGTCTTCTGCCACTATCCCTTGAACGGCATTCAGACTCCCTCGGGGGTCAGCGGAGATTCCAAAACCATGCTGACCGCCGTTCTTGAGAAATACCCCAACGCCCTGTATTGCTACGGGCACATCCACGGAAACGATCAGCAGTACGTCTGGTACGATACCTCGGAGCTGATCGGGTGCGGAAAAAATTCCGTGCTTCTGGAGAACGGTGCCTATGAGACAGACGGCTATCACACCGTCCATATGGGCTCCATGGGATATTACAACAACCAGTTCCAGCCCGGCGGTCTGCAGGCGGCAGAGCCTCAGATCGTTCAGCTGATGATGATCTATTTCTACAAGGATCACATCACCTTCCAAATGTATAACGTGGGTGAAAAATCGGGGGATGCCAAGGTCTATGAGCTGGGCTCCCACACCATCATGCGTGATCTGTCGGTTCAGCTGGCACAGCATATCCCCGCGGAGGATAATCCCGATTCCTCGGACAACTCCGATGCTTCCACCAACGATCCCACGAACGCTCCCTCCGAGGCTCCCGTAACAGGGAAATCCGCCCTTACCGCGGGCGCCGTCGCAGTTTTGGTGATCTCGGGCGTGATCATTTTGGCAGGCGTTGCCGTGATTGCCGTCTCTCTTTCCCGTAAAAAGTAATTTAATTACCCATATATCCAAGGAGGTTTCCCTATGAAAACGAAACTTTTGAAGATCGCTCTTTGTCTGACCCTGCTCGTCGCCATCGCATCGTCCTTTACCGTGGCGTTTGCAGGTGCAGAGGAGCCCATCATGACGATCGCATGCTTTTCCGACCTGCACGTGGAATACAACCTGCAGGGGCAGGATTTCCCCATGCGCCCCTCCATTCAGAACGCCATTGACGTGCTGAAGAACGTGACCGACGACGGCGCGGATATCGTGCTGGTCGGCGGCGATATGACGGGCGGACGCGGCTCCTGGAGCGAAGCGAAGATCACCAAGACCAAGGCTGCCATCGCCAAGACCATGGCAGAAGGCTCCAAGACCGGCACCGTTCTTTACGTTACGGGCAACCACGACTCCGAGCCCAGCGCCGCAGTCAAGAAGACCGGCGACTATTCGGGCGACTATACCAAGTTCATGCCCGAGATGCTGGACGAGCTTTACGTTTCCGATCTGGAAAACAACCAGAGCCCCCACGGAGAGCTTCTCTGCTATCATTACAACCTGAACGGTCTGGACTTCATCGGCATCAACACTCCCTACGTGGAGAAGCAGGGAACCTCCTGCGGCTGGTATAAGGAGCAGACCGACTGGGTCAAGGCAAAGGTAGAAGAGATCGGCGAGGATAAGACCATCATCATCTTCAGCCACTATCCCCTCACCGCCATCCGCACCATCACCTCTCCCAACTCTGCCATGGATCAGAACGGAAATACCTGCCGTACCACCATGGCGTCGCTCCTGAATCGGAATCCCAAGATCATCTACTGCTACGGTCACTATCACAGCGGTGACAAGTACTGGGCAAAGAATGCCACCGGCGAGGTCGTTACCACCCCCGGACGCGCCCTCTGTCAGGATCGCGAGCAGATGCTCTTCACTGTCAGCCAGTATATCTATTGCCACATGGGCTCCATGGGCTATTACGATAACGAATACCAGCCCGGCGGTCTGGGTGCGGTCAACCCCAAGGTGGTTCAGTTCGTTCTGATCTCCGTCTATTCCGATCGCATCACCTTCCAGTCCTACAATACGGGGGAAAAGATTCCTCCCAACGGGACGCAAGCAGTCAAGCCCTTCTCGGTCATCCGTGATATGGCAACCGAGCTGAGCGGAAAGCCTGCCGACACCAACACCGATTCCTCCTCCGACGCTTCCACCGACGTGACCGATACCAACACCGAACCCACGAGCAACAATTCCTCCGCTACCGGCTGGATCGTGGGTGGCGTTGTGGGTGCCGTGGTTCTGATCGGCGCTGCGGTCTGCGTGGTGCTTCTGGTTTCCCGCAAAAAGTCCAAGTAAGCGAGGTGCGTTATGAAAAAAAGGGTCATCTTTGCCCTGTTCCTCGCAACCGTTCTTCTCCTGTCTGCGGTGGCGTCCTCCGCCGCCGTGGTGGAGGGCTACAATAACGGGAGCAAGAAGCCGGTCTTCCGCATCGCCTGCTTTGCGGACCTGCACGTGGACTATGGCATTCAATCCTATGCAACCCCCATCCGTCCCTCCACGGTTACTGCCGTTGATTACGTTGTCAAGCAGGGCGGCGCCGACGTAATTCTGGTGGGCGGGGATATCGTCAGCAACAACGGACAGCTGGAATGGACCAATCAGATGTGGAACCGCTCCATTGAGACCGTCTTTAACACCCTTTCCGGTGCTTCCAAGGGCGGGAAGGTCATGATGGTTTCGGGAAACCATGAGACCGAGGTCGGCGTTGCCGCAGGAGACTCCATCTATACGGGGGATTATTCCAAATGGATGACGAAATCCTCCTTGGGGAACTACGCCGACGTTCTGTATTTCAACGATATGGGCGTGGGGACAAGCAAGTATAACGAGGTTCTGTGCTATCGCTATAACGTGAACGGCATGGAATTCATCGGCATCAACACTCCCTACCGTCCCAAGCGCAGCAACGGATATATCTATCCCGAGCAGATCGATTGGGTGGAAAAGCAGTTGAAAGCCATCGGCGCGGATAAGACCGTGGTCATCTTCAGCCATTATCCCATGGGAAGCGTGGTTTCTCCCGCAGGGTCCGATCGGAATTCCGGTTCCATGCTGAAGAATCTGTTTTCTCAATACCCCAACGTGATCTACTGCTACGGTCACGTCCACGGGGGCGACGAATACCAGGTTCGGGAAAACACCATGGAGCTGGTCTCCTCTCAGGGTCGGGTGACCAAGCTGGAGAACAACGCCGTTGAATCCAAGAACTGGATCTATTGTCACATGGGCTCTCTGGGGTACTATGATTACACCTATCAGCCCGGCGGTCTGAAAGCGGAGGATCCCTACGTGGTTCAGGTCCTGTTCATTGATTTTTACGCCGATCACATTACCTTCCAGATGCATAACACGGGAGCGCGGGAGCCCTCGGGCGGAACCTATTATCCCTCCTCCTATACCGTCATGCGCGATATGACTGCCCAATTGAGCATTGCCAACGATTCCACCAACACGGGCAGACCCGGTGCCGCATCCGCCACTGCAGGAGCAGTGAATCTCCCCTTAATCTTGGGGATCGGGGCGGGCGCGATCGTGGTCGTTGCCGCAGGCGTGTTCTTCGTCCTCCGTCGCAGACAAGAATATTAAGGATCCTTTTGCGTGAGGTGCCATATGAAAAAATGTATCGTTACGTCCCTTTTCCTTGCACTTCTTTTCGCGCTTTCTCTGATCTCATCTCCCGTTTCGTCCCTCGCTCTGGAGGCGGGCAAGCTGTCCACCGTGCCCTCGCTGGAGGACGGGACCCGGTATCTTCTCTCCATGTCGGGGATCAAGGCAAACGGGGATACCGCATTCCACGATTATATGCTGGTGGGCGAAGCCGTCGCCTCGCAGACGGGGCTGAAATACGCCGACCGCATCACCGAGGGGGAGATCTCCGATCTGTATCTTTGGACCTTCTCCAAGGTGAGCGATGCCGAATATACGGTCAAGTCCGTGGGTGCTGGCAAGTATCTGAATCTGGATGCGGGCAATGCGACCCTGTCCGACACGCCGCAGAATCTGATCCTCATCTGGAGCGGCGGAAAACTTCAGATCACCACCAAGGTGGAGGGAACCACCTATTATCTGCGGTTCACCAACACCAACAGCGAATCCCGCTGGCATTCGGGCACCGGTTATCAGAGCAGCTCCTTCTCGGTCTATACCGAGGTGGAGCCCGAAAAGCCTTACGATAACACGGGCAAAACGCCCCTGTTGACCGTGGCGTGCTTCTCCGATCTGCACGTGGACTACGGCATTCAGTCCAACCCCTCTCCCATCCGTCCCTCCACCGTCAACGCCGCCAACTATCTGAAGAATCAGCTGGGCGGTGCCGACGTGATTTTGGTGGGCGGCGACGTGGTCAGCAACAACGATAACAAAAACTGGACGCAGGATAAGTGGACCAAGACGGTCAACACCGTGTATTCCACCCTGTCCTCTGCCACCAAGAACAACAACGGCAGAGTTCTGATGGTTTCGGGGAACCACGAAACCGAGGTGGGCGTTGCTTCCGGAGATACCTTCCACGGCGGCGAATACGCGCCCTGGATGACCCAAAGCGTGGGTGCCTTTAAGGCATCGCTGTATTTCAACGATATGGGCTTGGGGAGCAGTAAGTTCAACGAGCTTCTCTGCTACCGCTATACCATCGGGAAAATGGAATTCATCGGCATCAACACCCCCTACCGTCCTGCACGCAGCAACGGCTATCTCTATCCCCAGCAGATCACGTGGGTGGAGAATCAGCTGAAAGCCATCGGGAAGGACAAGACCGTGGTGCTCCTGTGCCATTATCCCGTGACCTCCATCGAGACTCCCTCGGGCGTTTCGGGGAACTCCAAAACCATGATGACCCAACTGCTTGCCCAATATCCCAACGCCATCTACTGCTACGGGCACGTGCACGGCGGGGATCAGTATCAGGTCCGCCTCTCTACCATGGAGCTTGCCGTCCCTCAGGGTTCCGTCAACAAGCTTGCCAACAACGCTTACGAGAGCAATTCCTGGATCCATTGTCATATGGGCTCTATGGGGCACTATAAGTATACGTATCAGAATAGTTGGCTCACCGCCGCCGACTCCTACGTGGTGCAGTTCATGCTGATCTCCTTCTACGAGGATCACATTACCTTCCAGATGTACAACACGGGAGAAAAAGCGGCAGCCAACGGGGTCTACGAGCCTATTTCCTTTACGGTCATGCGGGACCTGTCCGCTCAGTTTTCTCAGCCCGACGAGCCTGTAAGCACCAATACCTCCACGGGCACGTCCACCGATACGGACACGACCGATAAAACGTCGTCTTCCACCAAGACCTCGTCCAAGACCAATACCAACACTACCGATACGACCACCGACAAGCCTTCGACCACCAAGACCTCCACGAAGACCTCGTCGAAGACCAATTCCACCTCCACCGACACCACCACCGACAAGCCTTCGACCACCAAAACCTCCACGAAGACCTCGTCGAAAACCAATACCAACACCACCGATACCGTCACCGACAAGACCTCGTCGGGCGCTTCCACCACCGATAAAAATTCCACCCAGGGCGGATGCAAGACCGAATCTGCCGTGTCTTCCACGGCAACGGTGACCGATACCGACGTGACCGACACCGAGGTGTCGCAGACCACGGCTTCCTGACCGAAACGCAGACCGACGCCGTATCTACCTCCACCGTCACCGATTCCGAGACCTCCGATACGGGAACTCCCTCCGATTCGGAGCCCGTCACCGATTCTCAGACCACCGATTCTTCGGAGGGCGGTTCGATCTCTCTGACCGAATCGGTTTCCGATACGGAATCTGAGGAGGAATCGTCCCTTTCCTCTCAGCCTGCGGCGGCAACGCCTGCGGATGGAGCCTCCCTGCCGCTGATTCTGGTCGTGGGAGGGGTTGCCCTTCTTCTGATCGCGGTGGTTCTGATCTTCGTTCTTCGTAAAAAGAAATGAGCGCGCCTCTTTCTCATAACACAAAAAAAGGAGAAATTCCGATGAAACACGCATTTTCCAAGCGGATCCTCGCCACGATCCTGGTGCTGACCCTCTGCATGGGGCTTCTGCCCTCCTGCTTCAGCCTCAGCGCCGCCACCGTGACCGAATTCGGACCCATCGACGCCATGGAATCCGGTTCGTATTACCTGGTCGTTCCCTCCATCACCCCCACGGGGATGAGCAACGGCGCTTATTACGTGGACGACGAGCTTGCCACCAACCCCGGCTTCAAGTTCGCCGCCTTCGATCAGAACAAGCTGAATGACGTTCCCAAGTGGAAGATCACCAAGATCTCCGATACCGAATGCACCATTCAGAACGAAGCCAAGGGTGCCAACGGCTACATCAACATGAACGGCGCTTCCATCGGCTACGGTGCAGAGCAGAAGTTGAATTATGAATTCACGGGCGGGCTCTGCAAATTCTTCGTGGTAACGGGCGGAACCACCTATTATATCCGCTTTACCAACGGCGGCGATACCAAGGAGCCCCGTTTCCATTCGGGCACCGGCACCGCAAGCCATCAGTTCCAGCTGTGGGGCACCATCACCTACAATGCGGAATCCTCGGGCAATGCGGACCTTCCCCTTCCCGACGAGGATCCCCTGCTGACCCTCGCCTGCATCTCCGACCTGCATTCCGACTACGGTCTGCAGAACAAGGAGCCCTTCGTGCGTAACTCCGTGGTCAAGACCCTGCAAGCCATCAGCCAGCAGGAAAACGCCGACATCCTTCTGGTGGGCGGCGACAACACCTCCGATAACGGCGGGACCTCCGCCACGGGCGGCTGGGAATATTCCGACTATCAGAAGGTAATCGCCCAGTACCGTTCTCTGGCGTCCATCGCAACCGAATCGGGTCTCTCCCTGTGGGCGGCGGGCAACCACGAGTTCCAGGCGGGTGAAGACCGCTCCTACAACTCCTACGCAGGCTACGAGGATATCATGTTCGATGCCTGCGGCGAGCCTCTGTCGGTCTTCCGTCAGAAGGACGATTCTTCGCTGGCATCCCTGCCCTACCCCGATTTCATTCTCGGTCTCCATTACAACATCAAGGGCTTTGACTTCATCGTCATCAACGCTCCCTGGTCCAAGGCTCTGCAGTTCTCGTCCGGCACCTATAAGTGGTTGGAGGAGCGCCTGGAGGAGATCGGCGAGGAGAAGACCGTGTTCGTTGTGGCGCACTATCCCCTCACCGACAGCCGCGGCATTTCCACCCCCACCTACGGTATCTCGGGGGATCAGTATAAGAAGATCACCGATATCTTTGAGGATTATCCCAACCTGATCTACCTGTACGGTCATAACCACGGCGGTGCGGAATCGGTCTACATCGGAAAAGACACCTTTGAGCGTATCACCTCTTATACCGCTACCGGTCGCGTGGTGAACGATCGCAACACCGTTCCCACCTCCTTCATCACCGCGTTCATGGGCTCCATGTCCTACTATAACACCTCTGTAGATAACGGTTGGCTGACCGAAAAGGACCCCAACATCGTGCAGAGCCTGATGGTTTACGTCTACAAAGACCGCATCGTCTTCCAGATGAAGAACTTCGGTACCTATAAGGGCGATAAGACCAACGACGTTCTGAAGACCTGGACCGTTATGCGTGACGTTCAGGGCTCCCTGTCGGGCAATAACGGCAACGAGGGCGATGAAAGCGGAATGTCCGCTCTGACCAAGGCTCTCCTGGTCACCACTGACGTGAACCCTGCCGTGAAGTTCGATTCTTCTCTCAACTACGGCAAATTTGCCTTCAATGAATCGGCTCCCGCGCTGAATTCCTACGGCTCTGTTCTGGCAGGCAGCGGAGTGAATACCGCATGGAAGCTGTCTACCAAGAAGTTGACCTCGGGTGCCGAGTACGACGCTCTGGCGGCGGCTCTGCAAGCCGTGGTCAAGGAGTTCGTTGTCCGTCAGTACGTGGTTAAGGACGGCTCCAATGAGGTCACCGTGGACGGCATGGTGAAGGTCGTTACCTCCGCTCTCACCGATGAGTTCGGGCGCAAGACCGATACGCTGGACGTTGCCGCCTACTATCTGGACGAGAACGGCAACCTGCGCATGGCTGACGTGACGGTCAGCGAGGACGGCAAGCAGTATACCTTCCTCATGACCAAGTACGGTCCCTTCGCGCTCTCTGCCCGTGCCGTTGTCAATGACGACGCTCCCGAAGAGGGCAAGCCCACCGATACCGACGCTCCCTCCACCGATAAGCCCGCCGTTTCGGGCGTGGTCGTCGGGGTTGTGATCGCTTGTGTGGTGGTTGTGATTGCCGCCGCCGCGATCGTGATCGTGGTTCTCGGAAAGAAAAAGAACGCTCCCAAGGCGTAAGTATATTAAAATAAGGTAGGATTGCGGGCGAATTCCGAAGAAAGCATGGAAATTCGCCCGCTTTTCTTGACAAAACCGCCCTTTGTGTGGTACAATAAAGGCGGAGGGATGACTTTGAAACGTTATTTATGCTGTTTGCTTGTCTGCCTGACCCTGCTTTGCACCGTTGCCTGCGATCACGACCGTCCCACGGAGGATCTGTCCCAATCGGACGGATCGGTGGGGTTTACCGTCAATTACCTTGACGTGGACGGGGGCGACGCCATTCTTGTTCGCACGGGAGGCAGAACCATGCTCATCGACGCGGGCTATGAAGAGACCGCCGATCGCATGATCCTTGCCTTGCGGGATCTGGGCGTGGAGCGCATTGATTATCTTTTGATCACCCATTTTGATAAGGATCACGTGGGCGGGGTTCCGTCGTTGGTATCGGAATTCACCGTGCTGAACATCATCCAGCCGGTCTACGAGAAGCCCACCGCCACCTTCTATACCCGCTATCGCACCGCCGTTGCGCGCTCGGGGGCGCTGGTCACCGATCTGACCGAGCCGTCGCTTCTGACCTTGGGGGGACAGTCCTTCTATCTCTACCCCGGAGAAGCCACCGCCTATGCGGAGGGGGATAACGATTTCTCTCTGGTGGTGAAGGCGACCTACGGGGCGGTTTCGTTCCTGTTTGCGGGGGACGTGGAGGCGGCGCGGCTGAAGGAAATGAACGATTCCAAGATCAACTGGTCCGCCACGGTGCTGAAATGCCCCCATCACGGAACCTACAACAAGCGAAGCGAGACCTTCTACAATAAGGTTTCGCCCAAATACGCCATCATCACCGATTCCGATACCGAGCCCCCCTCTCCCGATACGCTGAGCCGTCTGGCGGCGCTGGGGGCGCAGGTCTATCGCACGTCTCAGGGGAGCATTACCGTGTACACCGACGGGACCGACGTTACGGTTTCCTATCAATAATTTCATACGAGGGGGTACGACCGATGGAACTGGATAACACCAGCATTTTGCACCGACTTCTGGAGGACGAGGAGATCCGTCATCAACTGGACGGCTATCTGCAGATGCAGCACGTCTACAGCGCCGCCATTCAGGAGGTCAAGACCAAGCTTCAGATCCTGGACGAGGAATTTCAGAGCCGCTACGATCATAACCCCATTCATCACATGGAATCCCGTCTGAAATCCCCCCGCTCGGTGGTGGAAAAGCTCCGCCGCCGCAACGAGGAGGTTTCCTCCGATTCCGCCCGCCGCAATCTGACCGACATTGCGGGCATCCGCGTGGTCTGCTGTTATATTGAGGACGTATACCGCATTGCGGAGTTGTTGCTGCATCAGGACGACGTGACCTTGATCCGCAAGAGCGACTACATCAAAAATCCCAAGGAAAACGGCTACCGCTCCCTGCATTTGGTCATTCAGATCCCCGTGTATCTGGCGTCCCGCACCGAGCGGGTCCCCGTGGAGGTCCAGCTTCGCACCGAGGGCATGGATTTCTGGGCGAGTCTGGAGCATCAGATGCGCTATAAATCCTCCCGCCCCGTGTCTGCGGATCTGCAAAAGCAGCTGCGGGAATGCGCCGAGCAATTGGCGGAGATCGACGTGAAGATGCAGAAGATCTACAAGCATCTGCAATAAAAGAGCAAAAAAAGAACCGTACCGCAAGCATTGGCGTTATACTCTTAAAGGAGCATCACGCTTGCTTTCTCTTCAGATTTATGGTATAACCGGTAACCGGGTGTCCGATCTTTGATAAGCAGAACGATAAATAAGAATTTGACGCGAGGTTATGTATGCTTGAAAAAATGAGTGATTTCTTTGAGGCAAGACTTGACGGATATGATGAGCATATGATGACTAACATCGAATGCGCAAGCGAGTTCTATCCTTTTACGGCAAAGCAATTACCGACCGCTGAAAACTGTTGCATACTTGATTTGGGTTGCGGTACAGGATTGGAACTGCAAGAATATTATAAGCGTAATTCTTCGGCAAAGGTTACGGGAATAGACCTTTC
>JAFPBP010000308.1 GCA_017424085.1 Clostridia bacterium | reverse complement strand
GGTTGCCCGCACAGAAAAGGTAGTCCCTTCCCGCAAGGATCCGTTGCGCCGTTTCGTAATTTTTATAGGTATTGAAGTCTACCAGATCCCCCGTGATGACCGTGCAGTCAAACTCCTTGGCGTACTCCGCGGCTTCCTCCAGAAAGCCCACGGGATCCCGTTCGGGGCACCCCGCCTCGTTGAAGAAGATACTGCGCGCCTTTGCGGAATATTCGATCATTCCCTCCCGATCCCGCTCGTCGGCAAACGCCAGATGCGCATCGGTCAAATGAAGAATTCGGACGGGCTGCTCCAAGCCCAGATGAAATTCAATTTTCCTCGGCTTCAGATTCATAAGAAAACCTCACTTATTTTTCAGGTTCTTAAAACATCATGTACTCCATAAAAAGGTTGGAGAACGTAGGGTCGGCAGACAGATCCGCATACTCGGCAGGAGGCAACGGGAAAGCCGCCCCGCGGTCGCAGGCGTACCGAACCGTGCCCAGAAGGCTGGCGTTGTTGATCCCCTTGAATTTCCCCGCCAGCTCCTCGGGGATCAAGCCCACGTAGGCGGCGTTCTTCACGTTGAGCCCTGCGGAAAAACCGCCTGCCACATAAAGGCCCTCCACCTGATCGAAGGTAATTCCCCGCCGCTTGAGCAGACATTCCATGGCGGCGCGGATGGCGGATTTCGCCAGCTGGAACTCACGGACGTCCTTCCCCGTCAGCGCCACGTCTCCCGCCACGGTCATGGGATCGTCCTCCAGATAGCCCGTTTCATCAATTTCCTCTCTGCGAACCCCCTCGGCAATGGCGTCGATGAGCCCCGTAGCGCAAACGCCCTTGGGGGCGCAATCCCCGATGACCGAAACCGATCCATCGGGAGACACGGCGCAGATCGCCCCCTCGGAGGCGCTCATGCCGCAGGAGATGTTCGCCCCCTCAAAGCAGGGACCCGCCGCGGCGGCGGTGCAAAGAATACCGTTTTTGTCGAACAGCGCGATCTCCGCATTGGTTCCAAGATCCAAAAGAATGCGGTAGCTTTCCTCGGGGATGCCCACGTAACGGATGCCCGCCACGATATCGGCGCCCACGAAGGCGGAGATCCCCGACAGGGCGATCACCCGATCCACCTGCGAACAGCCCAACGAGGCACCGTCACAGGTTCGCTCGCCCAAAAAGGCGGGGGTATAGGGTGCCACGCCCAGAGAAGAGCAATCCACCCCGAAAAACAGATGCAGCATGGTGGTGTTCCCCGCCACGTACATGGTCTCCACCCGTGCCAGATCAAAGGAGGCGCAAAGGGACGAGACCAGGCGGCGAAGCTCGGTCAGAAGAACGGTCTGAAGGTCCGTCACTCCGTTCTTTCTGCAATGGTCGATGCGGGAGATCACGTCGGCACCGAAGGCACGCTGCGGGTTGGGCGCGGTCACAGTGCGGACCACCGCCCCATCGTCCAGAGAAACGAGAGACAGGGCAAGGGTGGTGGTTCCGATATCAAGGCAAAGGCACGAATGCTCGGTCAATTTCCCCGTCTCGGCGCCTCCCGTCACGGTGGAGATGGATTCCCGTTGCGGCAAAGCAACCTCGCAATCGTTGCAGACCTCGGTGCGGCACGCCAAAACGGGCGCTCCGTTCAGAAGCACCGTGCATTTTTTACAGGTTCCCCGCCCTCCGCAGGGATGGGGCACGTAATACCCGTGCTCCGCCAAAAGATCGCTGAGAAGCACCGACCCCTCAAAGGGGACGGATTCCCGTTTTCCCTGTTGTATTACCGTCAAAACAGACATAAAAGACCTCCGTGGTTTCTTCCGTCAATAAGAGACCAGTCCCTTTCGCATCGGAATGGATTCAAGGTGCTCCGATGCATGCGCCAGCCCGAATATTCGTTTTTCCCTTGCGTCAACGGCTCGGAAAAGCTTTTTCATATCGTTCAGATGGGGCTGAGAGAGCTGTATCCCGTACAGACTCTCAATCTCGCAGGCGGACGAGATATAATGATCTCCCCTGCCGCAAAAATGAAGACACCCTCCTCCGAAATGATCCAGGACCTCCCGATCGTAGGGCTTGCTGAATTCATTGTAAAAATCCTCGGAAACGTTCATGGCACTATCCAAACGAAGCATAATGTTTCCCCGATGCATATAGGACCAATGAACCGATAACCCGTTGCGGGGAGCGACGATCGTATACCATTTTTCAAGGAATGCTTTATAGGTATCCGTAACCAGCCGCAGAACCGAATGAACGAACTCGGGATCGTCATACATTTCGTAAAACATTCCTCCGCCCCACAAAAGCTCCACGATATCCAACGGGCCCTGCGTATCGGGGTGATAGATCTCAACGTATTTCCGAATCTTCGGATAACGCTCAAAGATCTCGGAACAAAATTCTCCGAAGAAGAATACGTCCTTACCGAAGCCACGATACAAATCGGGCATTCCCTTATCCGTCAACGCACGGATCTGATCTCCGTCTCCGATCGCTCTTGTGGTGGGAAGGGTATTGGTCTCTCGGGGCATTTCAAAGACCTTTGCACCGAACAGAGAGGTGAGAATTCCCGTTCCGTAGTTGGCGCGCACACCGAGCGAGGCTCGCGTGCTCGCAAGCTTTTTGCTCAAAGCTCCCAGCTCCGAGCAAAGCATCAGCTCGTAATCGTGCAAAGCATCGTTAATGCAGATGCTGCGGACGTCAATTTCCGGTTGCGACGTCTTTTTCCTGCGGGGACAGAACACCCGATCCTCCACGGGACCACACCAAAAAGCCTCCCATTGTGCCCGATAATCCTCCTCGGTCTCAGGATCAATGCGGCGTTCGATATCGTCGAGAAGCGATTTCGTGTAAGACGAAAGAGTCATAAATCAATCCTCCCGAAACAGAATGATCCCAAAATAAGTCACCGTGTTAACTCCGTTGATGTACTTCATTGAGGTGCTTTTGACCGTGGCGCTCACGTTGATGCCGTACGCCTCCAGAGACGACAGAGCACGGTCGGGGAAGCGGCAGGGCTCACCCTTCGCCTTGGCGCAGGGAGAGCAAACGCCGCATCCGCCCTTGGACAGATGCAGATATCCCTCATAGCCCTCGGCGCGCAGAGCCTCGTCCAGAAGACGGCTCCGCTTGCTTTGTTCCCGTCCGCCCTCCTGCATGCCTTCGAAATCGAAGCTGTCCTCCAGCTCAAATACAGATTGATACATCAGACCGCGGGAATAGGATTTCACCTGAGCGATCAGCTCGTCGATGTCCCCGATGTCGGGAGGACACATCCAGCATTTTCCGTAAACGCCGCAGGCGTTGACGGCGCATTGCTCGCGGAATTTGCGATCGCAGATAATCTGCGATGCGTCGATCCATTCCGCATTGGTAAACCCGAAGGATTTGGCAAGAGCGATCAGATCAGTTTTCATAATACTCCTTTACTGCGCCGAAGAAGGCGTCCAGATTCTCCCAGGGGGTCATGGGAGGGATGTCACAGCCCGAGGAAATGACGAAATTGGGATGCACACAGCATTCCCGCATGCGCTCCAGCGTCTCGGCACGCACGCTCTCGGGGGTCCCCATGCGAAGGGTGCGGGCGGGATCCACGTTCCCCATGACAGGGACGTTGGCGGGGAATTTTTCCAGCATATCCTTCATGCTGATGGAATTGCCGAAATGATAGGCGGCAGCCCCGATGGAACAAAGGGACTCCACCATGCGGGGGGTGTTGTCGCCGCAGTTATGATAGATCATCAAAAACGAATCATCCTGCACCGCATCGGTGATGCGCTTCACGTAGGGAGAAGAGAATTCCTCCTCCAACGCTGGAGACAGAAGCCCCGCAACCGGCTCCGCCATGACCACGCCGTCGGCTCCCGCTTCCTTGTACGCCTTGGCGTATTCGATCAGGAACTGCGTTGCCTTTTCCAGCACGGTATGGACCATATCGGGATCGTCATAGCAATCGATCATGATCTCCTGCACGTCCAAAAGGCGCGCCGCCAGAGAAAAGGGTCCGATGATGCCCGCAAAGACGGGGCGATCGGAAATGCGGGGGACAGCTTTGCGAATGGCGTCGATGTAAAGCCCCGAGCGGGCAGCCCCCACGGCGGGAACCTGCAAGGCGTCGGCGGCGTCCTGATCCTCGATGAGGCGCCCCGTGACGGTGGGAACCTCGTCGTCGGAGAAGCGGACGGTAGCACCGAAGCATTCCGCCTCCACCGAAAGGTCCATCAGGCTCACGGAGGCGGCGGAATCGGTACGGGCGGCGATCAGCACCATGCCCTCTGCCTGCTTATCGCTGTCGGAGATCAGATCCTTCACGGAGCATCCC
>JAFPBP010000307.1 GCA_017424085.1 Clostridia bacterium | reverse complement strand
GGGCTCTTGTGCATCGGAGAAGTAATAATGATCCTTTCCTTCGTGGAGAAGGTAAATATCTCCCGCCTGCGCCGTAAAGGTCTCGTCATTCTCGGTAACAGATCCTTTTCCCTCGATCACGTATTCCATGCATGTGATCGGGGAGGCTGTGCGGCGGATCACATAGGTTCCGTCACAGTAGGAGATGCCCGACATGCGGATCTGAAAGGGAAGACGGGCAGATCTCGGTGGCGTTGTGATTTCCTCCCGCATGTTCATTTTCCTCACTTTCCTGTTCGTTTTTTATCTTTACATCTCTATTATAATCTGTTATACTTGATTTGTCAAGAGCTTTTTCTCTTTGAAAGGAGTTTTTTTATGAAATTGAGAGCCCCTGCGGTACCTCTGATTACCGTTGACCCCTATTTTAATATTTGGTCCTGCGCCGATCGCCTGACCGATGAAGCCCCCCGCCATTGGACGGGTCGCCGTCATCCCATGACGGGTTTGCTGAAGATCGACGGCTCGTGGCGCAGATTTATGGGCTGTGCCTCTGCGGATAATCTGCACTATTTTCGTGAAGCCGACGCTCTGGAGCAGACCGATCTGGTCGTCACTCCTTTGACGACAAAGTACACCTTTGAAGCTCCCGAGGTGATTCTGAACGTCACCTTCTTTACCCCGCTTCTCATGGACGACCTCAAGCTTATGAGCCGTCCCGTTTCCTATATTTCTTATGAGATCCGCTCCAACGACGGCGCCGATCATCAGGTGGAATTCTATTTTGATATCTCCTCCGAGGTCGCAGTCAACGATCCCTCTCAGTCCGTGAAGTTTTTCAAGACCGAATTCGGTTGCGCCTGCGGTATGGGTGAGGATCTGCTCCTGAACCGTCACGGGGACGATCTTCGCATCGAGTGGGGCTATCTGCATCTGCTCGCCACCGATCACACTCCTTCTGTGGAGAACTTTGCCTCCAAGAAGGCAATGCTCCGTCCCTGGGTCAAGGCTCCCGCCCCCTTCGATCGTTACGATCAGCCCATCCGTGTGTCCGACGGCTGGCACAGCCTCGCCCTGACCAAGGAATACACGGTACCCGCCTCCGCTCCCGTGAAGAATTTCTTCTGCGTTGCCTACGACGATCTTTATTCGATCCAATATTTCGGCAAGAACATCAAGGGCTATTGGACCAAGGATGGGGATACCTTTGAGGATATCTGCCGCAAAGCCCTCGCGGATTATGAGTCTGTTTACGCCCGTTGCCTCGCCTTTGATGCCGATCTCCTGGCGAAGGCTGCTCCTCACGGCGAGAAATATTGCGACATTGTTTCCCTCGTTTACCGTCAGGTTATCGCCGCGCATAAGCTGACCTGGGACGGGGAATCCCATCAGTTCCTTTCCAAGGAATGCTTCTCCAACGGATGCATCGGTACCGTGGACGTGACTTACCCCTCCATTCCCCTCTTCCTGCTCTATTGCCCCGATCTGATCACGGGCATGCTGGATCCCATTTTCCGTTACGCCGCATCCGATATGTGGCCCTACCGTTACGCTCCCCACGACGTGGGAACCTATCCCCTCGCCAACGGTCAGGTTTACGGTATGAGCGAAAAGTATTACGCCCGCGGTAAGGGACCCGAAGGGTATCAGATGCCCGTAGAGGAATGCGGTAACATGCTCCTTTGCGTCGCCGCTCTCTGCTATGCAAAGAAAGACGTTTCCTATGCGGTAAAGAATTACGACATTCTCAAGCAATGGGTCGACTATCTGCTGGAAAAGGGTCTGGATCCCGAAAATCAGCTGTGCACCGATGACTTCGCCGGACACCTTGCTCACAACGCAAACCTGTCCGTGAAGGCGATCATGGGCATCGCTTCCTGGGGTATGATGCTCGGCATGATGGGGAAGACCGAAGAGTCCGAATCCACCATCGCCCACGCCCGCACCCTTGCCGCGCAATGGAAGGAACGCTCCTACGATGCGAAGAACGATTGCTATCGCCTCGCCTTCGATCAGGAAGGGACCTGGAGCATCAAGTACAATCTCGTCTGGGATAAGCTTTTCGATCTTCATATCTTTGATCAGGACGTGTACGACGCCGAGATCCGTACCTACTTGTCTCACATGAATCCCTACGGGCTTCCTTTGGATTCCCGTAGCGATTATACCAAGAGTGACTGGCAGATGTGGTCCACCGTCCTGACCGACGACAAGGAGTACGAAGCCGCCATCGTGAACGGCATGTGGAATTTGCTGGATAACATCCGCGATCGCGTCCCCTTCACCGACTGGTATTTCACCTCCGAGCCCTATATGCGCGGATTCTTGAACCGCACCGTTCAGGGTGGCTTGTTCATCAACCTTTTGAAATAACTTGGCATACAAAAAACAGCCTCGAATCGTCGAGGCTGTTTTTTTATGCATTTGGTTCAGTGTTTCGTTTTCGGTTCCTTGGGAGGTTTGATCTTCATGGGGATTGCGAAATAGAAAAATACCGCAACACCGCCCACCGCCATGCAAGCCATTCCGAAGAGTGCGATCTGGGTTCGAAGAACCGTAACGCCCTCGGAACTGTTCAGGGATTCTTCATAGCCCTCCGGAATGATTACTCCCTGCGGAGGATTGTTTTTATCAAAGCCTTGGTATGCG
>JAFPBP010000306.1 GCA_017424085.1 Clostridia bacterium | reverse complement strand
GGGGGATGCGGGAGACATTCAGTTCACCGCCGCCTCGATTCTGGGCGAAAAGCGTCAGCTGACCTCCGATCGGGTGTCGATCGACGTTCGTCAGCTTGCCCTGCGCGGCAACCCCAAAACCGACGATTTTGAAATTTATTATACCACCGACGGATCGATGCCCACCCGTGCCTCCGAGCGCTATACGGGCGCCTTTACCGTGGCGTTGGAGACTTGCGTGAAGGCCGCCGTCTACCGTTGCGGTGATGCGGAGCCCCTGCTTGTCATGGAGGAGACCTTCGGTGCGGACGAGGGCATGTACTGGGCAGGCACGGGTACGGGCGCCGTTGACGAAAATATCTGCCTTGCCGCCGACGCCGTCCTTTCGGGCGACGCCATGACCCTCATGCCCTACGGCTATGAGGAGAGGTTCGTCAACTTCAACGGAAAGCCCGGATCCGTAGAGTATACTCTGACCGCTCCCGAGGCGGGGGATTATTACGTGGCGGTCTGCTACAACAACGGCTCGGGTGAGCCGGGCAACTGCAAGGAGGTGGAGGTTTCGGTCAACGGCATTTCTCTCGGAATGCAGCCCTTCTTCCACAACGGTCCCCGGACTACCTTCTGGGCGTTCCATATGCTGAAGGCTTCTCTGACGCAAGGGGAAAACAAGATCCGATTTATTTCCTCCGAGCAGGCGGGACCCAATCTGAAGCAGCTGATCTTCTGGCGTGCCTCCGACGTTTTCTTGTCAACCGACGCCTTGGGTGAACATACCCTTGCGGAATACCCCTCCGCCTTCGACGACAAAGCCATCGACGTGGGCTCGGGCGGCTCGGTCTCCTGGAGCGTTTCGGGCAAGCCTGCGGGACGCTATTCCCTCTATTTCTGGTATTCCACGCCGCGGGGCGGCTTGCGTGAGGTTTCGGGATTGGTCAACGGCACCCCCGTGGCGGTCTGGTCGGGGCAGAAGGTTTCTCCCGATTACGGCTCGTCCTGGGGCTATTGCAAGACCGAGATCTCCATTGCTCCCGGCACCAATCTGCTGACCGTTCACGCTCCCAGCGGGGGGACTCTTATCGGGGGCATGGTGCTTCAGCCCGTGAAGGAATATCCCGCGGTGGCAACGGCGGTGGATTCCTCCTGCGTGAAGGCTGTTCGTTTGAGCTCCGAGAACGATGCTCCCGCACTGACGGGGATCGACGATACGTCCGACGCCGCTTGTTGGAGCCTCATTTCCGACAGCGATGGGCTTCTGTATCTGGTCAACCGTGCCGGCGGAACGCTTCTGACCTTCGACGGCACCGTCCTTGCCCTTTCCGACGGGGAGACCGACGGAAACGCCCAATGGCAGCGGGCAGGCGAAGCCGAGCATTACGATTATCTGGTCCACGTGGCAACGGGCAAAATTCTCGTTGTGAAGGACGACGGTACCTTGGATATGGATCTGCGGGAGAATTACGATGACTCCGACATGATCACCAACCGTGCCTTCTGGCGCTTTTCCACCGAATCGACGGGCAACTGATACCCCGTCGGAGCGGTTCTTCTCCGCTTGCCCGTGAAGCCGATTCTCGGGTAGGCAAAATCAAAAAAACGGATATTGATATACCGAAACCGAATGCTCTCTCATAAACACAGAGAAGAAAACTTCGAAAAGAGGTAGAAATATGAAGCATTTGTTTACAATGACGTCTCCCGCGAAAAAAATTCCCTCCCGCGCCTTTT
>JAFPBP010000305.1 GCA_017424085.1 Clostridia bacterium | reverse complement strand
TAATGTAACCGAATATTTTCACAAACTTCTTCATACAGAACTCCGATCCTTCAAAACATATTCTTTTTCTTTATTGTATCACCAATATTTGAATAATTCTACCGTTTCCGAAAAACAACTCGGTAAGACCGCAGCATTCGAACCGAAAACGCATTCCCCTCAATATGTCGAAAAAAGAGGGTCAGAAAAAAACAATCAAAAAAAACAAAAAAATTCTCGTCAAACCCTTGACAAATAAAACAGATTGTGATATTATAATAAGGCGCTCGACGAAAGCGTCAAATGCGGGTGTAGTTCAGTGGTAGAATTCCAGCCTTCCAAGCTGGTCATGTGGGTTCGATTCCCATCACCCGCTCCATTTTATGAATGCACATCTTTGATGTGTGTTCATAATTTATTATACGGATCCCCGATTGAAGAATCGAGGCTTCCGAGCTAAGTACCTTTAGCTCAGTTGGATAGAGCAACTGCCTTCTAAGCAGTAGGTCGAGGGTTCGAATCCCCCAAGGTACGTTACATACGATGTACCGTCTTGGGTGGAGCAATCGCTCCGGGCAATCGCCTCCCGAAAGGTATGTTGTGTGAACAGCGGCGCATTATATAAACCTATAATGTACCGTGGTACGGTGGATGTAGCTCAGTTGGTTAGAGCATCAGGTTGTGGCCCTGGGGGTCGTGGGTTCGAATCCCATCATTCACCCTGCGAATAACGGTGTGTTTCAGAAGAAGCACGCCGTTTTTTTCATAATTAAGTTTTATCCTATCACATCCAAAGTCCGGTCCAATCGGGCAGCGGATGTGATTTTTTATTTTCTGCTCAAGATTTTTTGCCTCCTTTTTCCTCAAATCCGCACCTCTGAAAACCGCCGTTTTCCCCCTTGTTTTTTTACGCCAAAAACTTTCCGAAATCGGTTGACTTCCCCCTGCCGATATGCTACAATGAGCGTGAAATTATCTTTGTAGCTGCAAAGGAGAACGTTATGAAAAAACTCGTCATCTGCGGCGTCAAAATCGCCGATTTTACCGTCGTAATTCCTGCAAATCCCGCCCCTGCGGAAGTGACTGCGGCAGAGTTTCTCAAAAGGATCGCGGAAGAATCCTGCGGTGTGAAATTGCCCGTTTCCGATGCCATGACCGCCCACAGCATCGTTCTCGGCTCACGGGAAACCGACCCCCGCATCAAATGGGACGGCTTCCGCATTGCCACCGACGAAAATCACCTCTACCTCCACGGAAATATTGCGAGGGGCACCCTTTATGCCGCCTACGATTTTGCGGAAAAGTACCTCGACTACCACTATTATGCAGACGATTGCGAGGTCATCTCCACCGATGGCGAGTCCGACATTCCCGCAAACTCGGAGACGATAGACAACCCCGTTTACGAAATGCGTCGCCACTCCTGGATCGGCAACTATGAGCACACCGACTACGGCTCGTTCAACCGAAACACAGACATCTCCGACGAAAAATACGGCAGAGGAATTCGGAATGCGGGCTGTCATACCTTTAACAAATACTGCCCCGATCATGTATATTACGACGAACACCCCGAGTACTTCTCTCTTTATTATCCCGACGGCAAGGAAAACGGAAACGGTGTCAGACTCCGTTTCACTAACGATGCCAAGCTGATGGGCGGCCAGCTGTGTCTGACCAATCCCGATGTGCTTCGGATCGTAACGGAAAACCTGCTGAAGGATCTTCGTGAGCACCCCGATTGGCATATCATCGATTTTTCTCAAAACGACAACACCCGTTACTGTCAGTGCGACCGCTGTGCCGCTGTGGACGAAGAGGAAGGAAGCCATGCCGGCACCAT
>JAFPBP010000304.1 GCA_017424085.1 Clostridia bacterium | reverse complement strand
TATTCCAGCGTCAGGGGCTCCATGTAGACCTTGTCCGCAATGGAGGTATCGGTCATGATGGTGGCAGGGTTGGAGTTGCAGAGAACGACCTCGTACCCCTCCTCCTTCAGAGCGAGGCACGCCTGGGTGCCTGCGTAGTCGAACTCCGCCGCCTGACCGATGATGATGGGACCGGAGCCGATGATGAGGATCTTCTTCAAATCTTTTCTTTTGGGCATAATTGAGCCTCCTTCATTATATCAAACAGTTACTACACGAATTAAAATACGGGGATTCCGTCGCGGAAGGTCTGCAGGCAGACGCCGTACAGCGCTTTCCCCGCAAAGGGAGTGGCGCGACCCTTGGTGGCGAAGGTCTCGGGGTCTACCGTGCGGCAGACCGACAGATCCCAAACGCTCCAATCGTTCCCCATGGGAATTCCGAATCTCCGTCGGGGGGCGTACGCCATCAGCTCTGCCACCTGCTCCAGCGTCAGGATCCCGGGGCGGACCAGATGGGTGTACATGGCGGGGAATGCGGTTTCAAGCCCGACGATGCCGAACAGGCTCTTTTCCAGCCCCCGTGCCTTTTCCTCTGCCGTGTGGGGCGCGTGGTCGGTGGCGATCATATCCACCGTTCCGTCCAGTATTCCCTCGATGAGGGCTTCCTTATCGGCTTTTCCTCGCAGGGGCGGGTTCATCTTCCAGCGCCCGTCCTCCTGCAGGCTCGAATCGTCAAAGATCAGGTAATGAGGTGCGGTCTCGCAGGTCACGCCCAAGCCCGACTTTTTCGCCTGTCGGATCAGCTCCACGCTTTCCTTTGCCGAAACGTGGCAGACGTGATAAGCGCATCCGGTCTGCGCCACCAGATTCAGGTCCCGCTCGATCTGCAGATATTCGCACGCCGAGGGGATCCCCCGATGCCCGTGGGCTTTGGCGTAGTCTCCCTCGTGGATCCATCCGCCCTTCAGAGCGTCCACCTCCGTGTGTGCCGCAAGGATCTTACCGAGGCGCTTGCATTCTTCCATGGCGGCTTTCATCATCCCGTCGTCCTGCACGCCCCGTCCGTCGTCGGAGAAGGCGATGGCGGAAGGCGCCATGGCTTGCAGATCCGCAAGGACCTTTCCCTCTTCGCCTACGGTGATGGCACCGTAGGGGTAAACGGCGATGACCGCCTTTTCGGCAATGGCGTCGGTCTGGATCTTCAGATGCTCCGCCGAGTCGGGCACGGGGTTCAGGTTCGGCATGGTGCAAACGGCGGTGTAGCCGCCCTTCGCCGCCGCAAGGCTCCCCGTGGCGATGTCCTCCTTGCATGAAAAACCCGGTTCGCGAAAATGAACGTGCACGTCGCAAAAACCGGGAAAAACAGTATATTCTTTTTTATCAAAGGCAGTAATGTCAAAACGAGAAGAAGGGACGGCTTCCGTCCGCTGAGGGGTATGAATGACGTTTGCGTTAAGGATCTGCCCCATGAGTTTTCCTCCCTGAATACAAAAAATCTGCCGCAAAACGGCAGACCGGGTGGACGGAGCGGAGCGCCGTCGGAAAATGACCCTGTCTTGCCGATATCACGGTATCGTCTTAAAGAACAGTCTATATAGTTCTTATATATTATATCACAACAGACATTTTTTGTCAAGGGCAAACGGCAAACTTTTTATGAACTGAACGCGCCCTTCGGAATGTTTCGGGAAAAGAATTGAAAAAACTGTGACTTTCCTTGACATGGGCGCGAAAAACGGCTATACTTTTTCTGTGAATTCTTTTTGCGGAGGAGCCGACGTGTCCCAAACCACCCCATCCCCCTCCGCTCCCTGGCTGAAGCACTATGGCACCGTTCCCGCCCGTCTGGATTATTTCGAGGGCAGTATGTGGGACGGCGTGCGTGCGGCGGCGGAGCGGTATCCGAATTATGTTGCCTTTGATTTTATGGGCAGATCCACCACCTATCGCCGCTTCCTTGCGCGGGTGGAGGAATGCTCCCGTGCGCTTTTTGCCCAAGGGGTCCGTGCGGGCGATCGGGTGACGCTGTGTCTTCCCAACTGTCCTCAGGCGGTGATCCTGTTTTACGCCGTCAATCGGGTGGGGGCTTTATCCAATATGATCCATCCTCTTTCGAGCGAGAAGGAGATCGAGTTCTATCTGAAGGAGGCGGACAGCCGCTTTGCCGTAACGCTGGATCAGTTTTACGGGAAATTTGCCGCCGTTTGGGAGAACGTGAATCTGTCCCGCTTGATCCTTACCTCCGTGTCCGACGAGCTTTCGCCCTTTATGAAAGTGGGGTACAGGCTGACCGAAGGGCGCAAGATCACCCCCGTCCCCGCCGATGCTCCCGTGCTCTGGTGGAAGGATTTTCTGGCGTCGGGTCGGAACGGGAACGACTCCTGCCCCGCCTTGAATTCTTCCGATCCCGCCGTGATCCTTTACAGCGGCGGCACCACGGGCGTGACCAAGGGGATCCTTCTTTCCAACGGCAATTTCAACGCCCTGGCGCAGCAGGTGATCGCCACCAACCCCATGTTCCGTCCTGCCGACCGCATGCTGGCGGTGATGCCCATCTTTCACGGCTTCGGGCTCGGGGTGAGCATTCATTCCATGCTGTTCCACGGGGGCAGATGTCTTCTGGTTCCCCGTTTTACGGTCAAAAGCTACGCGGGGCTTCTCAAGCGCGGTCGATGCAATTTCATCGCAGGCGTTCCGTCTCTGTTTGAGGCGTTGCTGCGGGAGCCCTCCATGAAGGGCGTGGATCTGTCGTCTCTGAAGGGTGTGTTCAGCGGCGGGGATTCTCTGTCCGTGGGGCTGAAGCGCCGTTTCGATGCGTTTTTGGCAGAGCACCACGCCTCGGTTCCCATTCGGGAGGGCTACGGCACCACCGAGTGCGTCACCGCCTCCTGCCTGACCCCTGTGAATACCCATCGGGAGGGAAGCATCGGCATCCCCTTCCCCGACACCTATTATAAGATCGTCCGCCCCGAGACCGAAGAAGAGGTTCCCTACGGGGTAGAGGGGGAGATCTGCCTTGCGGGTCCCACGGTGATGCTGGGCTATTGGAACCGTCCCGACGAGACCGCAAACACCCTTCGCCGTCACGCCGACGGGCTTGCGTGGGTCCATACGGGAGATTTGGGGATCATGGACGAAGACGGCTTCGTCTATTTCCGTCAGCGTCTCAAGCGCATGATCGTCACCAACGGGTATAACGTCTATCCCTCGCAGATCGAAAACGTTTTCGATTCCATGCCGCAGGTTCGGATCAGCTGCGTCATTGGCGTTCCCGACCCCCTTCGCATGCAGGCGGTGAAGGCGTTCATCGTGTTGAAGGATGGGGTTCTGCCCACCGAAGAAACCAAAGCGTTGCTTTTGGAGCAATGCAAAAAATATGTAGCAAAATACGCTCTTCCCCGCAGCATCGAGTTCCGCGACGACCTGCCCAAAACGCTGGTGGGTAAAGTTGCATACCGACAGCTGGAGGAAGAGGTTCAGAAGGAGATTGAGTGATCATGGATTATTTCAAGCTTTGCAAAAACGGAATTCGTTGGGACGTCCGCAAGGGACAGGTTCATACCGACGATATCGAAATGGCAGGCTTTCAGACTGCCGATCTGGTGACCTACGGAGTTGCCGAGGGGGGAGACGCGGTCTTCTCCCGTTATTGCGTATTCCCCATGCTTCGCACCATCCCCAACAATACCCACGCTTCTCTGCGCCTGTCCTTTGACCCCGAGGTCTTTCCCGTGCTTCTTGCCGACGGGGAGGCACAGAACGAGAAAGCGGTCTCCTTTACCATCGACGGCATTCTGACCGCAAAAACCAAGAGTGAAGTCTTTGCCGTGACCCGTGAATTTTTCCCCGCAGAGCACCTGCGTGCCGCCGTGGAGCGCACCACCGTGCAGAACCGCACCGACCGTCCCGTGACGCTGACCCTGTCCACCCCCTGCCGCCTGCTGGAACGGGAGGTTCGGGGAACGAAGGGCGTGTATCTTTTGGAGGTGACCCACGATCCCGTGGACGTGACCCTGAAGGCGGGCGAAAAGGTTACTTACACCCTTGCCTGCACGGGGCGCATCGCCAACGAGCCTCCCGTGGTGGTGGACGGCGATCGGGAAAAGGCAAACCGCCGTCGTCGCATCCGTCAGCT
>JAFPBP010000303.1 GCA_017424085.1 Clostridia bacterium | reverse complement strand
TTGCCGTTTGCCAGAGATTTCGCCTGCTTTTGCAGGGGACGGCACATGAGTGCGATGGTCACGGCGGCGAAAAATCCAACGAAGGATTCCAGCGTGAGGAAGAAGAGAATTGCAAGATCGTGGGAGAGAATTCCCAAAAGGATATTGCATCCCGCCAAAAATCCAGCGCAGACCGCAACGGTGGCGACGGTGGGGATCTTTTTGAGCAGATTCAAAAGGTGTCGAAACAGCCCCGCAATCAACAGAATAATGCGCCCCACCAGCGTTTTTCGCAGCAATCCTCCCGCCTTGATGCGGACCGACAGGGATGTGATCAGCCAAAGAAGCAGGGAGCACAGGAGAAAGCACAGGATCCCCACGCCCCACGCCGAAAGAAGGAGGGTTCCTTCCTGCCAAAACAGATCGATCAGAAGCACGATCAGCACCACCGCACCCGCGCCCAGGGCGACAAGCGACAGGAGGAACAGATCGGCGGGCACGCGGTGGAATCCCCGCAGGATCACGGTGCCGTTTTCCTCCCGTTTTCCCGTTACGGTGCAGAGAAGAACGGTCAGAAGCACCGTCACAAGCCCGCCGATCACGGTGATCGCGGGAAATGCGGTGCGGTAATTTACGATCGTCTCGCAGGACTGCTCCAGCCAATACAGGGTTCCTTGGGGATCGGGGGAAAGGGCGTATCCGCCCGAAATAGTCAGACGGGGCTTTGTCCCCTCGGGGATCTCGTAGAAATCAAAGTACGCCAGATCTTCCTCGCTGATCAGTTCGTTATAAGAGTGTTTCCCCTCTTGCCAGACGTATTCGTACCAGGTTTGTGTGTATTGGGTGTTTCCGCCGTCGTGAAGCACGGCGCCGCTTTCATCGATGATGGTATAGCGAAAATTAGGGTCCGATGCGGGCGTATGGTGGGGAAAGTCTACGTAAACGTCCATGATGTTGTTTCGGATGGTGCGGGAAAGGAATATCTCCTTTTGCATTTCCTCGCTGTAATCGTACAGCCGAAGTCCCTCGGGAAGAATGGTCAGAGCGCCTGCGATCAGCGTGCAGAGCAGGCAAAGGGCGGTCATAAGAAAGAGAATTGCTTTCAGTATTGGTTTTGTCACGTGCGGTTCCCCCGTTCCATCTTGTATCCCTGCGCCCAGACCACCTTGATGTAGCGGGGCTCGGCGGGATTGATCTCGATTTTTTCGCGGAGGTGTCTGATATGAACCGCAACCGTTCCCTCGGCGCCGAAGGGATCGCCCTTCCACACGCGGCGGTAGATCTCCTTGGGCGAGAAGACCTGTCCGGGGTGGCGGAGCAGAAGAAGCAGGATCTCGTATTCCGTGGGCGTGAGGGAGACCTCGCATCCGTCCACCGTCACCCGCTTCTCCCGATCGTCCGCTTCAATTCCGCCGCAAACGTAGGTTGACTCTGCGGGCAGAGATCCGCCCAGAGTTTTGTAGCGGCGCAGATGGGAGCGCACGCGGGCAATCAGCTCGATGGGGTTGAAGGGCTTGGTGATGTAATCGTCCGCCCCCAGATTCAGCCCCAGAACCTTGTCCGTGTCCTCGCTTTTTGCGGTCAGCAGAAGAATGGGCAGGTTTGAGGTCTGACGGATCTTCACCGTGGCGGATAACCCGTCGATCTCGGGCATCATCACGTCCATGAGGATCAGATCGATCTCCTCGGTTTCCAGAATTTTCAGCGCCTCCTTGCCCGTGTGGGCGGGAACCACCTCGAATCCTTCTGCGGACAGATAGATGGTCAGCGCGGATACGATATCCTTTTCGTCGTCGCAAACTAAAATACGGTTCATAATTTCGCCTCCGAGGTTATTATACCACGGCTCGGATTAAGATGAAAGAGGGGGACGGTTTAAGATTTCTTTAAGGTTCTGCATAATATGACTCATTGTACCATGAAAATGTTACAGATCTATGTGCATTCCCTAAAAAATGAGTCATAAAACGCAAAAACGGGACCTGCACGCCATGGCGGGTCCCGTCGGATCATATCATATTTTTCGGGTCGATGCAACGGTCGAAGGTCTCTTCGTCCATGATGCCCAGCTTTGCCGCCGCCTGCTTCAGGGTGATGTTTTCGGCGTAGGCGGTCTTGACCACCCTTGCGGCGTTTTCGTATCCCACGTGGGGATTCAGCGCCGTTGCCAGCATCAGCGACCGATCCAGATTGCTCTGCATGGCTTCCCTCTTTGCGGTCATGCCGCTGAGGCAACGGAGTCGGAAGGATTCCATGCCGTCGGCGAGAAGGGTGAGGGATTGAAGGTAATTATAGATCAGAACGGGCATGAATACGTTCAGCTGGAAGTTGCCTTGGCTTGCCGCCATGCCCACGGAAACGTCGTTTCCCATGACCTGAACGGCGATCATGGTCACCGCCTCGCATTGGGTGGGATTGACCTTCCCCGGCATGATGGAGCTTCCCGGCTCGTTTTCGGGAATGGCGATCTCGCCCAAGCCGCAACGGGGTCCCGATGCCAGCCAGCGCACGTCGTTTGCAATCTTCATCAGATCTGCCGCCAGCGCCTTGAAGGCACCGTGGGAAAAGACCAGAGCGTCCTTGGAGGTGAGGCTGTGGAATTTGTTGTCCGCCGAGACGAATTTCGTTCCCGTCAATGCGGAGATCTCTTCCGCCGCCAGCGCTCCGAATTCCTTGGGGGCGTTGATTCCCGTTCCCACCGCCGTTCCGCCCAGCGCAAGCTCCCGCAGGGGAGGAAGGGTGGCGCAGATCATGTCCCGATCGTGCTCCAGCATGCTTCTCCAAGCGGAGATCTCCTGAGAAAAGGCAATGGGGGTGGCGTCCATGAGGTGGGTTCTGCCGCTTTTGAGGATGCCCTCGTGCTCCCGCTCCTTGTCCCGCAGGGTTCCGATCATCCGCTCCAGCGCGGGTAACAGGCGGGTTTCGATTCCCGTCACCGCCGCAATGTGCATGGCGGTGGGGAAGGTATCGTTGGAGGATTGGGAGCGGTTAACGTGGTCGTTGGGATGGATGACGGCTCCGCCTTGACGGTTCGCCATTCCCGCAATGACCTCGTTGGCGTTCATATTGCTTTGGGTTCCGCTTCCCGTCTGCCAGACCGACAGCGGGAATTCTCCGTCCAGCTCGCCCGCAAGAATGCGGTCACAGATGGCGGCGATGCGGGTGGCACGGTCTTGGTCCAAGGTTCCCAAACGGAGATTCGCCAGCGCCGCCGCCTTCTTCAGAATGCCGAAGGCGCGGATGATCTCTCGGGGCATGGTCTCAATTCCGATGGGGAAGTTCTCCAGACTGCGTTGGGTCTGTGCGCCCCAAAAACGGTTGCTTGGGACGCGCACCTCTCCCATGGTGTCGTGCTCGATGCGATAGGAAACAATGGTTTGATCAGTCATTTTTGTCCTCATTTGCGGATTCGTCGGACTTGTCGTCTTCTTTCGCCTCGGTTTCGTCTTTCTGCTCGGGCTCGGGCAGGGGCTGAGGCGCCGTTTCGGGGGTGATGCCCGTCAACGCTTCGGGTTCTTCGGCGGGTTCCTCCACGGGTTCCCGTTCCCGATCTGCGGGCAGGGATTGCTCCTGCGCGATCTCTTCGGGGGTCCGATGATCGGGGGTGGTCTGCATGGCAGGGAAACCCTTACGGAAAAAGACGCAGAGCAGAGCGAAGATCACGATGCAGATCACGGTGATCACGATGCCCGCCGTCAATCCCTTGGGCGTGTAGACCAGCTCCACCGTGTGGGTTCCTTCGGTCAGATATGCGCCGATGTAAGCATTGTCCAGCAGGGGGACAGTCTCGGTCTCTCTGCCGTCCACGTACATGGTCCAGTCCTCGGTGTAGGGGATGACCGTGCAGAACAGACCCTTTTCCTTGACGGTGATCTCGCCCTTCAGATGGGTATCGGAGAACTCATCCACGGTCCAGGTCTCGTCGGAGAGATTGCTCCAGCCCTCCTCAAAGAGCTGATCGTTGAAGTAATAGAAATAGAAGCTGATGGTCTTGTTGGTTTCGTTGGGGTCTGCGGTGATGGAGACTCGGATGGTCTCGCCCGCCTCCACGGAGCAGACGGGGGCAATATACCGCAGATGCGCCACGGGATGATCGAAGACCTTCCCCGAGCTGGTGGTCACGGTAATGTCACCGCCGCCGCCCACGCGCATGTAGGCGTAGTAGGTGCCCGTGCGCCCTGCGGTGAATGTGATATCGAGAATTCCGTCGTCCTTGTTGGTGGTATAGACGTAGGTTCCCGACCCTGTTTTTTCAATGGACTCAAAGCCGTAGGATTCGTAGCGGTCTTCCTGGCGGCTGTAGAAGATGTTGCTCTCCGATCCCGTCAGAGCCTGGATCAGATTGTTCTGCACCTGGAAGGGACTGTTTGTGAACTGCTTATCCAGCGTCTTGGAATCCACCATGAAGCCCGTGCCGATATAGGCGGTGTTTTCGTAGACCTTCAGATTGTTTGCTTCAAAGTAGGGCTCCACGAAGGTTCCCGAGATCAGCTCTCCGCTGCGGGAGGTGAGATATTTCAATCCCAAAAGAGCGTTGTTCAGGGGAGAGGAGAAGTTGTAGTAATAGCTGTTTGCCCCCGTGGTGAAGGCGAGATGGGACATGAGATCCCGCACCCCGCGGTTCGCGGTAGACGAGAACTGTCCGATGCCCCGATAGCTGTACATGACTCCGTCGTTGAGGTAATAGCGGCAGGTCATTTCGGTGCGCCAGAAGGTGGGGTCCAGATCCTCCAGAGCCTCGTTCAGATCGGTGATCTCTTCCTGACGGTAGGGGTAGTTGGTGTAGCTTGTCTTGCCCACGGTATCCATGCTCAGAACCAGGCTGGAGATCATTTCCGCCGTGATCATCAGGCAGATGAATACGGCAAACGCCGTTTTCCGCAAAAGCCTGCGCTCGTACAGGAAGAAGAACAGAAGATAGGCGGCGACCAGAATGATGTTGCCCAAAACCTTGTTTTCGCCCAGAGAGAAGCAGGAAAGCCCCAGCATGGTGATGCTCAGCACCGCCATTCCGAAGATGTCCGACGTGGACAGGTCCTTCAACAGCAAAAATCCGCGATAGCCCACCAGAAGCAGAACGAAGCAGATCAGGAAGGTGTACCGCCCCGGCAGCATGTTGGGGAAGCGGAAGCCGTGAAGAATAAAGTCCAAAGCGTTGAAGTTGGAGGCGAAGATGAAGAACGCAAGGAACACTACGTTGATGATCTTATCCTCCAGACGGATCTTTTTCGACCGCAGATAGACCACCGAAAGAAGCAGGGGCAGGACTCCCACGTACAGGTTGGGCAGACCCTCCATGGCGGTGGGGTTATTGAAGGCAAGCATGTTGCCGATGACCGAAAGGAAGGAGTCGTAGAATTCAAGATCGGTAAAGGAGCCCGATGCGGCGCTGTCGGTATAGGACAGGGCGAACACGGTGTGCAGAAGCAGGACCGCCGTCAGCCCGCCCGCCAGAAGGGAGCATCCACCGAACTGCAGCAGTCTGGACAGGAAGGGCTTTCCGAAAATCTGACGGATGGCGGCAATGGCAAAGAAGGCGATCACGCAGAAATAGCAGATGAATACGCCGATATAGTAGTTTGCAAAGATTGCAACCGCAAGGGAGATCACGTAGAGGCGGAATTTACCCTCGGTGATCAGGGAATAGAGTCCGAGGAAGACCAAGGGGAGAAGAGCTACCGAGTCCATCCAGATGACGTCCCAGTAATAGCCCATGATAAAGCTGCAGAAGGCAAACATCCAGCCGAAGGCGGTGATGGAAAAATCGTTTTTCCCGAAAATCTTTTTCAGCATGATGGCGAAAAACAACCCTGCACAGCCGATCTTGATGGTCAAAAAGAGGGCAAGGGCGTCGCGGAGCATGCTTGCGGGGAAGAGCAGGGAGAAAATGTTCAGAGGAGAGGCGATGTAATAAGCGATGAGGGAAATATAGTCGGTTCCCATGCCGCCGTTCCAGCTCCACAGAAGGGATTCCCCGTTCAGGATCCGATATTGGAATTCCTGAAAGAAGGGATAATACTGCTCCCGCAGGTCGGAATAGAGCATCTGCATATCGCCGAAGGGGTGCACCTTGCAGAACGCAAAGCCGATCCACATGGCGATCATGGGGATGGCGAAGGCGAGAATCAGCCAGATGGGATTCTGCTTTTGCTTGCCGAGGGGGCGCGGGGTTTGGATGGTCATGATTCTTCCTCCGTCATTTCGTCTAAGGTCTTGCCGTAGCTTCCCAAAAATTCCTGTTCAAATACGCGCAGGCTCTTCAGGGGCATATTCTGCAGCTTTTGCCGAAGCGTCTGCTCTGCCGAGATGAATTCCCGATTGCCCGCCTGCCGTTCCGTGATGCATTTGATGTATGCCGAAAGGGTGTCCGCCGCCTTCACGTAGACCCACTCCGGTTCGATCTCCCCGTTGAGGATCTCGGAATAATCCTCCTGCAGATCCGGGGGAAGCTTGTCCAGAAGGGTGTCCTTTGCAAAATCCTCCACGGCGCGATAGCTGCCCAAAATCTCCCGATTGTAATACTTAACGGGGGTGGGCATGTCTCCCGTGATGGTCTCGGACGCATCGTGGTACATGGCAAGCACCGCCGCACGGTCGGGGTTCAGATCGGCGCCGAACCGACGGTTTTCGATCAGCACCAGAGCGTGCGCCAGCATGGCGGTCTGGTGTGCGTGCTCGGTGAGGCTTTCGGGGATGGTGCTGCGCATCAAGCCCCAGCGACGAATGAATCGCATGCGGTCGATGAAAGCAAAAAAGTGAAACATGGACGGGGTCCTTTCGGTCGATTTGTGTCGGTTGTGTGTAAAAACGGAAAAACGGAGAGACGAGCGGTGGGGCTTCGTCTCTCCGCTCTGCGTCGGAAGAAGAAAGGGAAAGGGGAAACCTTAGTTTGCGCCCTGTTCTTTCTTGTACTTTTCCAGCAATGCGTCGATCTTCTTGTGGGGATCCAGAAGCTTGGATACCGACTGATTTTCGTGCATGGCGAGGATGTAATAAGCGATGTACTTGGAGCAGTCAACGCTGGTGTACCAATCCTTCGCCAGAAGCTCGGGAGACTGGTAGGTCAGGTTGGTGGTCAGAATTCCGGTGATGGCGCCGTCGTCGATTGCCTTCTGGAACTTGTCCAGACCCTCGGTGAACAGACCGTAGGTGGCGGTGACGAAGATTCTTCTTGCGCCCTTTTCCTTCAGCTCGTAAGCGAGACCCAGCATGGATTCGCCCGAGGCGATGATGTCGTCGGCAACGAGGATGTCCTTGCCCGCAACGGAGTTACCCATGTATTCGTGAGCCACGATGGGGTTTCTGCCGTTGACTACGGTGGAGTAGTCGCGGCGCTTGTAGAACATACCCAGATCCACGCCCAGCACCGAAGCGTAATAAATGTTACGGTTCATGGCGCCTTCGTCGGGGGAGACGATCATCAGATGATCCTTATCCAGATTCATGTCCTTGTATTTTCCCAACAGAGCCTTCAGAACCTGATAGGTGGGCATCACGTTATCAAAGCCCATGAAGGGGGTAGCGTTCTGAACGCGGGGGTCGTGGGCGTCGAAGGTGATGATGTTCTTCACACCGATGCGCTCCAGCTCCTGCAGTGCCACTGCGCAGTCCAGAGATTCTCTCGAGGAGCGCTTGTGCTGTCTGCCGCCATAGAGGGTGGGCATAATGACCGAGATGCGGTACGCTTTTCCTGCCATAGCCTGGATGATGCGCTTCAGATCCTGATAGTGATCATCGGGAGACATGGGGACCTTGCGACCGAACATTTCGTATTCGCAGGCATAGTTGCCCATATCGGTGATGATGAAGATATCGTTGCCGCGCACCGACTGCTTCAGGACAGCCTTGCCGTCGCCCGAGGTGAAGCGGGGGCAGGTGACCTCCAGAAGGGTGGTGTCGCGAACTTCGGGATCTTCCTTATATTCGGGGTACAGATTGTGGAACCAATTGGTCAGGTGCTGATCGATCTTTTTGCTCAGCTCTGCGGCGCCTTCCATGGGGATGATTCCGAGGGGATAAAATTCGTTGGGATGGGAAATAAGCTTCTGATTCTCGTCCATGATGCTACTCTCCGTATCGTTAATATTTTCTTTTCTCTGCTTTTTTGAATGCTTTGTCCCTTGTCCGATGGGAATAGGGAAAAGAAGAGCGGGCCGTGCGGTACACTCTTCTCAGGACGTTATTCGTCTTCCTCGTCCGCGCGATCCAGCCAGATGGTAGCGATCTCCATTGCGTCTGCCATGGATTTCCGCTCGGTCTTCTGAATGACGCGTTCGTTGGGCTTTGCTTCGGGGTCGTTGCTCTGCAGCTCCACCGAGACGCGGGTGGACTTATCCAGATCTCCGTCCTTGACCGAGTCGAGGATCTGCATCATAACAACGTATTTGTCGTTCAGGTTGCCATAGAATACCACGTTGCCCGAGCGAACCAGGGGACGCCCCTTATAGGTCAGAAAGGAAGTTTCTTCTGCCATTGTGATGCCTCCGTTCCGTAGTGAATTCATAATACAGTCTTATTATAGCATAAAAGAGCACGGTTGTCAAGCACGGAGCGGGAAAAAGTTATACAATCTTTCATCTTTCGTTGCATACCGTTCCCAATTCCGCGCATACTGAGGACGAGGTGATAATTTTATGCTACAGTTAACTCAAAAAGAAACCGATCTTCTCAAGGACATGAAGGACCAGGAAAGGCTCTGTGCGGACAAATATACCCGCCACGCTCAATGCGCCTGCGATCCCCAGCTGAAGAACCTGTTTTCTCAGATCGCAACGGTGGAAAACGAGCATTGGAATACGCTGGATCAGATCTGTCGCGGTACCGTTCCCGTTCCCTCGGGGGGTGGCGCTACGGAGCCTAAGTTTACCGCCGCGGACCCCTCCTGCTGTCCCGCTCAATGCGACGACAAATATCTCTGCTCCGACGCTCTGGCGACCGAAAAGCATGCGTCTCATTTGTACGACACCTGCATTTTTGAATTCGCCGACGCCAACGTGCGAAGCCTTTTGAACCACATTCAGAAGGAAGAGCAGGAGCACGGCAAGATGATCTATGACTATATGGCGGTCAACTGCATGTATTGCTGATCGGGTTTCGGATCAAAGGCTTGGGCTGTCGCAATCTGCGACAGCCCGAATTTGTATGGGATTATGCGTCGTGACGGTGGACGATTTTTCCATTAATGACCGTCACGTAGGCTTCGGCGCCCAGCACGGTC
>JAFPBP010000302.1 GCA_017424085.1 Clostridia bacterium | reverse complement strand
GCGGCGTTGTCCTTGACACGGTCGGAAACGGTGATGACCCCAAGACACACCGAGCCGTCGGACACGTAAATGCGGGTCCCGACCCCGTCGGTGGGAAAGGGAACGACGCCTTGACGGTGCATCAGAGCCTCGTTGCCCACGTAATAGCGAACTCCGTCCACGCAGGCGGAGATGCCGTACCCTGCCATTTCCTCGAATTCGCCGACCCCCTCCTCGGTGCAATTGGGGCAGGCGGCGCGGAGGGATTGGGCAATGGGATGATTGGAAAAGGATTCACAGCGAGCGGCGATGGAAAGCACGCGGTCGGGGTCTTCCCCCTCCACACGGGAGACCTCGAAAACGCCCAAGGTCAGGGTCCCCGTTTTGTCGAAGACCACCGTATCCACCTTCGCCAGCTGCTCCAGACGGTCGGAGCCCTTGACTAAAATTCCCTGTCGGGAGGCGCCGCCGATGCCACCGAAATAGGTCAGAGGCACCGAAATCACCAGGGCGCAAGGGCAGGAAATGACCAAAAAGGACAGGGCGCGGTGGATCCATTCTCCCCAATTCCCCAAGAACAGCGGGGGGATCAGCGCCACCACCGCGGCACAAACAAGAACGATGGGGGTATAGCGGCGGGCAAACGCCGATACGAAGCTTTCGGAGGTAGAGCGGTGGGAGGAGGCGTCCTCCACCAGCGCCAGAATTTTCGAGGCGGTGCTTTCGCCGAATTCCTTTTCGGCGCGCAGGGTCAGAACCCCCGACAGATTGACGCATCCGCTCAGAACCGAATCCCCCTCTCCCACGTCGCGGGGCAGGGATTCTCCCGTCAAAGAGCGGGTATCCAGCGAAGAGGTTCCCGAAAGGACCGTGCCGTCCAGAGGAACCTTTTCCCCCGGCAGAACACGGACCGTCTCCCCTACGGAGATCTCCTCGGGAAACACGGTGACCCATTCTCCCTCCCGCAGGACCGTTGCCTCGTCGGGGCACAGAGTCATCAGCTCTGCCACGGAGGCGCGGCTTTTGCCCACGGCGTAGCTTTCAAACAGCTCCCCCAAGCGGGAAAAGAGCATGACTGCCACGCCCTCGGGGTATTCGCCCAACGCGAACGCACCCAAGGATGCCACCGCCATGAGGAAATTTTCGTCCATCATCTGCCCGTGAATCACCGAAAGAAAGGCTTTTTTCAGCACGGGGAGCCCTACCGTCAGATAGGGCACGGCGAAGACCAACGCCCGCCACACCCCCGCAACGGGAACGAAGAAGGCGCCCGCAAAGAGGGCGGCGGCAACGCCGATGAGGATCAGCATGCGCTTTTGGGTTTTGGTCATAACAGGATCTCGCAATCGGGCTCAACCTTCTTGCAGACCTTGACCGCCTCGGACATGACGGTAGAAAGATCGGAGCCCTCGGCAAAGTCCACGGTCAGCTTCATTGCCATAAAATTGATGGCGGCGTCGTTGACCCCGTCCAGACGGCGGATGGCGGTCTCCATTTTTGCGGCGCAATGGGCGCAGTCCAGGTTTTTCATGCGATAGATCTTTTTCATACGTAATCTCCTTTATTCTTCAATGTGATTCATACCTTGGTCGATGATGGTGCGAACGTGATCGTCGGCGAGAGAATAAAACACGGTCTTCCCTTCCCGACGGAATTTTACCAGCCGCGATTGCTTCAGCACCCGCAGCTGATGGGAAATGGCGGAGGTGGTCATATTCAGGCATTGGGCAAGGTCACAGACGCACATTTCCGCCTCGAACAACACGTAGAGCATCTTGATGCGCGTGCTGTCCCCAAACACCTTGTAAAGCTCTGCCAGATCGTACAGGGTCTCCTCGTCGGGCATCTGCTCCCGCACCCGACCGATCAGCTCGGGATGGGCGTGCATATATTCACAGGTTTCGGGAAGTTGATCCGAATGAGTCATAGAGTCCTCCATATCATTTGAATGATTGTTCAAATGATATTATACTCATTTTTTCAAATTTGTCAAGGGACGTTCGACGGAATTCACCCTTTCGTAACAAAAAAAAGCCGCTCCCCTATAATGAATTGCCCTGATGGGCATAAATTGGCTTGCGCCATGATTTGTACCGACGTGCACGAATTGCCTACGGCATTAAAATGGGGCAATTCAATTCATGAAAACGCAGTTTTCAAATCATGAAGCCAATCGGATTCTATTCATGACGCAACGCGTCAATTCATACAAACCCTGCATAAAGGAAAAGCACTTATGACAAACGATTTTTTCGTTATCATAAGTGCCTTTTTCTAAAGCTTCGTTATGGGACTTGTAAAAGCCAAGGGAGCGATCAAAGAGGTTCTCAGTTGATTTTAACAAACGCATAACAACGGGGCTTGGAGAAGGTGGCGCGGACGGTTCCGCGGGACAATTCTACGGAAACGGTGCCGTTGGATGCCAAAATCTCGGGGGTGCCGCCGTTGACGGGGGCGGAAAATTCAAAAGTGTCGCCGTCGGTCACCTCACGGAAGAGGAGCAGATATTCCGCTTTTTCGCCCGCCGAAACGCAGAAGCCCGTAAAGCTCCGTCCCGTGGGAAGATCGCCGATGGGCATCACGTCCCCCGTCGCCAGGGCTTGACGGTGCTTTTTCCATTGCGGCATGACCCGCTTCAGCTGATCCCGCCGCTCCCGTGCCAAAAACTGCATCTCCATCCAGAAGAGGGGGTTGGAGAGCATGACCGAGGCAAAGAGGTAATCCATATCGTATTTCTGAGGCGCAAAGGGATCCTCGGGACGATACTTTTCGGAATACAGATCGGGATTGATCAGCTCGAACTGGAAGCGGGAGGCGGGAAGGTAACGCCCGATGGTCCAGAGGTTGCGAAGGATGCGGTGGGGGAAGGAGTTGGCGGTGTAGGTATAGCGGTTTTCCACGAAGACCGTACCGTATTCCCGTCCGCACAGATAGTTCAGGCGCAGGTTGCGGGTCACGTCCATCTGAACCGAAACGTCATCCCCGAACTCGTAGATCGCCTTCAGAAGGCGAAGCATGGCGTGCTGCTCCGTGGGCGTGGAGACCCAATACATATCCAGCTTGAAGAAGCGGATGCCCCATTCAAAATACGCCTTGCGAAGGACCGCGATATCCCGCTCCAGCAGAGCGAAATCATCGTGGCTGTCGGGGGCGAACCACATGCCCACCTTGATACCCTTTTCGGCGGCAGCCGCAGAAACGGGGGCAAGCCCCTCGGGGAAACGGTCGGGATCGTGGAGCCAATAATCTCCCGCGAAAATGCGGCGGCGCTTTTCGTCCCGAGGACAGGTGGCGGTGCTTCCCAGCTGCCAGCCATCGTCGATCTGCACGATATCCACGCCCATATCCTCTGCCGCGTCCACCTCCCGCAGGACGAAATCCAGACGGACCCGTGCCGTGCTGTTGCGGTCGCCCCAGGTGTTGGACATGGTCTCCAGGGTGGTGCGGTTCATGGCGTGGCGGCAATAATTGCGGCACAAAGCCTCGCATTCGCCCCGCTTGCAGAAGCCAAGCATCAAGCCGTTTCCGCCGTTTTCCACCATCACGGCGCCCTTTTTGACGGTAAGGGTGGTGGTCTGAAAATCGGGCGCCTCGGAGACGATCACCAGGGCGCGGTCGGTTTCGGGATCTTCAAAGAAGAAAATCTCCCCCGTGCGGGGCTTCAGATTGCGCTGGAACAGATGGGCGCGCCCCTCCTCGGTGAGGGTGTCGTTTTCATCGGTGAAGGCGGCAAGCTTGACATTGCGGATGATCCAATGCTCTCCTTCCAGCGTCAGGAGAGTCTCTTCGCGGTATTCGGGCATCCGGACGACGGGAAGATCCTCCCAGAGGCAGTAGCATCCTTTAGATCCATCGATCTTTTCGGCGGTAATTTCCAGATAGGGGACCGAAAGGCAATCGGTCACGGGGCGGGACGACGCCGAAGCAACCCCCGAAAAGGTGGTGGAAAACAGATCGTTCTCCACGGTCAGAATTCCGTCTTGGACAAAATAGCGATTCATCACGGCACCTCACGATTTTTTTTCAGTATACCACGAAACGCCGCCCCTGTCAAGAGAAGGGAAAAAATATCTCACAAAATTCCATGTTTTCCCACACTTGCCTCTCTCATAAACAAAACAAACCCGAAATAAAGCACAAAAATACAAGTTTTTCTCGTAAAAACACAAAAAAACCGAGAGCGCAACGCACTCTCGGAAAAGGTCAAAGCACAATTTGGAAGTTCGTTCGGGTCAGGTTTGCAAAGCCTTGTCCGAAGCTTTTTTTGGAAAAGAGCCGGAACAGGGCGCGCTTGACGGGATCGTTGCCGAACACGAGCCAGGCGCACAGAAGCGCATACGCGCCGAAGCACAGGACGGCTTGCGGCAAAAAGCAGGGAACCACGCCCAACGCGCGCAGGACACCGTCGGAGACCGATTGATTGAGGGTATATTTGAAGAAGGAGCCCATCTGTTGCCCGAAGATCACGGCGCCGTCGCCGTCTGTGCCCTCCACCACAAGAAGGGTCTTCCCTGCCGAGCGAAGCACGCGCACGGAGGAATCCGAGGCAAACGAATACGACTCCACCAGATCCGCAAAGGTGGCGTCGGAACCCAACGCGGATCTCAGATCCGAAGAGAACCGTTCCTCGGTCATGCACTCGAAGGTGCCGATCTCGGTCCCCGCGGCGTCGCAAAGCTCTGCCGTATAACGATCCGACCAAAGCACCACGTTTTTCGCCTCCACGGAGGAGGGAAGGGTGGGCGTCATTCCCATCCCCACGTCCACGATCTCAACCTTGGCACCCTCGGCATCCCGACAGGCGTAGCGAAGCGTATCCAACGGAAGGGCAGGCATCCGCCCGCTCAAAACCATGCGGCGCAATTCGGAAACCGAAGCCACGGGTTGCGGGCGATGGGAAATATACATATCCTCGCGGGGAGACTCAGCCACGCAATAGAGAGACGTCCCCGAGCGAGACACGGTATACTGCGGTCCTCGGTATCCGGACAAAAACATGAAAGAAAGAATCAGCAATCCCACCGCCAACGCCACGGCAAAGGTGGCGATTCGTAATCCAAGTCTTGCGTTCATATGCTTACCTCCTTGTTTGATAATTTCATTATATCATAGAGACACACTTTTGTCAAGATTCAGGGGGGGGCATTTATGGCTTTTTTGTAAACTTTTTAAGTAAAAAATCAAGGCGGTGCATCGTGAGACGCACCGCCGTGGAATTATTTCTTTTTCTTTCCCAGGGAGATCTTTCGCTCGGTTCCTTGGACGATGCGGCAGATGTTGCCCCAATGGCGCGCCCAGACCGAGGCGCACATGAGAGCCACCACCACCGTCAGCAGGATCCATCCCTCTTGGGGCTGATAGAACAGCGCCACGCAGACGGGAATGACGATCCCGCAGATGAGAGACGAAAGGGAAACCATGCGGAAGCAGAGCAAAATCAAAAGGAAGGTCCCCAGCACGATGAGGAAAATGCGGGGGTCGAGGACGATGAGCAAGCCGCCCATGACCGAAACGCCCTTGCCGCCGCGGAAATGAGCAAGGCAGGGGAAGAAATTCCCCACGAGGCACCCTGCCACGCAGACCACGCCGCTCAGGCACATGCCCACCTCACCCAAGCCGAACAGATCGCCCGGGAAGAGGTATTTTGCGATGCAGCCGAAGACCATGCTTTTGGCGATCTCGGCAGCCATCACGCTGATGCCCCAGCCGAGCCCCATGGAGCGAGCCACATTGGTGCCGCCCGCATTGCCGCTGCCTACGGAATAAATATCGATCTTACCGATGTATTTGGTGACCACCAGCGACAGATTGACGCTGCCCACCAGATATCCGACCAAAAAGGTCAGCGCAAGAAGCAACCATTTCATCGTTCGTCATTCTCCCCTCGTTCACGGATAAAGAGACGGATGGGCGTTCCCTCCAAGCCGAAGACGGCGCGGATCTGATTCTCGATGTAGCGCTGATAGGAAAAATGGAACAGAGATGCATCGTTGCAGAAGATCACGAAGGAGGGCGGGTTGGTGGATGCCTGAGTCATATACAGGATCTTCAGCCGCTTGCCCTTGTCGGAGGGAGGCTGAACGCGGATGGTGGCGTCGGCGAGGATATCGTTGAGCACGCCCGTGGTAATGCGGCGGGAATGCTGCTCGTGCACGGAGCAGATGAGGGGATAAAGCTTTTCCACCCGCTGACCCGTTTTTGCGGAAATGAACAGAACGGGAGCGTAGGACATATACTTGAGCTCTTCCTTGATCTGCGCCTTCATTTCATCCATGGTATGCTCGTCTTTGGTGACAAGATCCCATTTATTCACAAGGATGATGGAGGCTTTTCCCCGTTCGTGAGCAAAGCCCGCGATCTTCACGTCCTGATCGGTAACGCCGCGAGAGGCGTCGATGAGGATCAGAACCACGTCGGCACGGTCGATCGCCATATAAGAGCGGACGATGCTGTATTGCTCGATGTTATCGTATACCTTATTTTTGCGACGGATGCCCGCCGTATCGATAAAGCAGAATTTGCCGTACTGATTCTCCTTCTCGGTATCCACCGCATCACGGGTGGTTCCGGGAATATCGGAGACGATCATGCGCTTTTCGCCCAGAATGTAGTTGACCAGCGAGGATTTTCCCACGTTGGGGCGCCCGATGAGCGCCACACGGATGGTCTTTTCGTCGACGACCTCCTCCTCGGGGGCGGGAAGATATTTATAAACCTCGTCCAGAAGGTCGCCGATGCCGAGACCGTGGGTGGACGAAATGGCAACGGGATCCCCCATGCCGAGGTTATAAAATTCATAAAATTCGGGAGGATTCTCCCCGGGTCGGTCGATCTTGTTCACGCACAGGACCACGTTCTTCCCCGCCTTCATCAGCATGCGGGAAACCTCCACGTCGGCGTCGGTGACCCCCGATTTAATATCGGTCACGAAGATCACGGCGTCCGCCTGATCGATGGCGATCTGTGCCTGACGGCGCATCTGATCCAGGATCTCGTTGCCCGTATAGGGCTCGATGCCGCCCGTATCCACCAGCGTAAAGGCACGCCCACGCCACTCGGAATCGCAATAGATGCGGTCACGGGTCACGCCGGGGGTGTCCTCGATGATGGAAAGACGCTGACCGACGATTTTATTGAACAGGGTGGATTTGCCCACGTTGGGGCGACCCACCACGGCAACCATGGGATTTGCCATGGGACAGCCTCCTTTCGTTATCGGCGCGCGGAACGCATCAGCGCATCCGCGAAGCCCTCGGCACCGTTCTCGCAGACCCGCACCTTCACGTGCAGTGCGGCTTCCAGATCACGAACCGAGATGTCGTCAAGAAATTTATCGTCACGTAGCATGACGTTGGGAACAATGAGATAGTCCCCCAAGGGTTTTCCCTGCAGCTGGGAAATGATGTCCTGCCCCGTGATCAGCCCCGTCACCGT
>JAFPBP010000301.1 GCA_017424085.1 Clostridia bacterium | reverse complement strand
TCTGCGTGCTCATTTGCCCACTGGCAAATGAGCTAACACGCTGTAGGGTCGCAGTTTGCCATGAAGCCGCACGGTCGTCAGAGTGACGACCGCGCGGGTAGTCGCCCGCTTTGTGCAACCTGCGGTTTTCCTTTATCCGATAAGGTAAACTGCAGCTTTGGGCCAAAGAAAAGGGATGAGTTCCGCGCGGACGGCGCTCCGCCGTTCGTGCGGGTATGCGGGTATTGGCGACTGTTCGCGCAATCAACACATTTTGCGAAAAGCAAAATGTGTGCGCACTTCAGGATGATGGATACCTAAGGAAGAAACCGTGGGTTTCTTCCTTAGGGGGCGTTCTTTCCGGAAGTGCTTGCACTTCTCCTTTCATGTCGCCATGGACAGAAAGCGACATAAGCCTATCGGCAGACCGATAAACTGCAATTTACAGATCCGGGCTTTCTCCCTCGTAGAATTTTTCGCTATCGGGGCGAAGCCCTTGGGAATAGCCGTTTTCGGGGAGGGGGACGAGGGAGGCGCGCTGGATGGAGGTAATGCCGTCAAAGACAGGAATGCGGATGTAGGACTGGGTGTAGTAATTGTCCAGATTCACGTCAGCATCGTAGAGGGCGTAGGGAACGGGGGCGCCATCCCTGGAGGGCTCCAGAGACAGGCTGCGGGCAGGGGCGGGGAGGGTCAGCACCTCGGTCTTGCCGTCGACCCCACTGTAGAGAACGGCGACCACCTCCCCGCCGTTGCCGTCGGATTTGGAGCGGAATTCCCGCAGGATGATCTCAGCACCCTCCAGAGGAATGGCACCGCCGGCGGTGGTGATCTGAAAGACCAGCTTGCCCTGACCCGTCATGGGGGAGAGGGGATTGGCATTGGGGCGATCGGTTGGATCCGGGCGAAACGGCGTGGGGGGAGTGGGCTGTTGGGCTCCGACGGGGGATCTTGTATTGCGTTCCATGGGTACCTCCTGAAGTGATGTTTTCCTTCCATCCTATGCGGGGGAGGGAGAATCGGTGTCGGGCTCTTGACAAAAGTCGGGAAATGGGGTATACTGTTGGTAATCAAATCAAAAGGGAAGTAGGAAAAATGGAAAAGAAGGATCAGAAAGAAAAAAAGCCCGTCGTGGGCCGGTGTGAGGACTGCGAGTTTTACGACTACGACGAGGAGCTGGATGCCTACGTGTGCCAGGTGAATCTGGACGAGGACGAGATGATCTCCTTCATCTCGGGGCAGACGGGACGGTGCCCCTACTATCGGTATTACGACGAGTATAAGAGTGTACATAAACAGATTTAACCGTGCAGATCAAAAAGTCCATCTCCATGAGATATCTCATGAGGATGGACTTTCTTTGCCGGATTATTTTCCGTGCTTACACAGTTCCTTCAGCGGGCATTCTCCGCAAGCTGGAGACCGCGCCATACAGGTATCTCGTCCGAACTGGACGATGCGGTGGCAGAAATCGCTCTGCTCGGCGGGTTCGATCAGAGGGGTGAGGATGCGCTCCACCTTTAGGGGATCCTTGATGCTCTCCTCGTAAAAACCCAGCCGCCCGCAAATGCGGATGCAGTGGGTATCGGTGACCACGCCGCCCTTTTTGTAGATGTCACCCAAGAGCAGGTTGGCGATCTTGCGTCCCACGCCTGGCAGAGCCAGGAGGGCGTCCATATCGTCGGGGACAATGCCGTCGTACTCCTCAGCAAGGATTCGGCAGGCGTCCTGAATGTTCTGCGCTTTGGTGTGGTACAGGCCGCAGGGGCGGACGATGGCTTCAATGTCCTCGATGGCACCCTCAGCCATGGCTTCTACCGTAGGAAATTTCTCAAATAAGTCCTTGCAGACGATGTTGACCCGAGCATCGGTGCACTGGGCGGACAGCCGCCCCATGACCAGGAGCTTCCAGCTATCCCGCAGGAGGGCGTCCCGCTCTCCCCCGTGCTGACCGCCCCACTCCAGGGCGCAGACCGACTCGGGGTAGACAGTTTTCAGGGTTTCGACGATGGCCGCCATGCGGGAAATTTCGGCGGCTTGCTTTTTGGTGATTCGTTTCGCAGCCATAGGTCACCTCCGTGTGGAATCGAGAATATTATACATGATTTTCGGGGGGTTGTCAAGGGGGAGAAAAATTGCAGTTTATCGGTCTGCCGATAGGCTTATGTCGCTTTCTGTCCATGGCGACAGAAAGCGACGGAAAGAACGCCCCCTAAGGAAGAAACCCACGG
>JAFPBP010000300.1 GCA_017424085.1 Clostridia bacterium | reverse complement strand
CGAGCTTCTGCCTGCCTCGGATCTGCCCTTGACCGTGACCGATCTTTCTCCCGTGCCCATTGCGGTTCTGAAAATTTTCCCCGGCATTCAGTATCGTGTCTTCGAGCCCATTCTTACCGAGGGGCTCAGCGGGCTTGTGCTGGAGGCGTTCGGGGCGGGAAATATCCCCGGTGGGGAAGAGGCACTGTTGCCCTTCATCCGTCGCGCCGCCGAGCACGATGCGGTGATCGTGGTCTGCTCCCAATGCCTGAAGGGAGAGGTCTCCCTGGGAACCTACGCCACCAGCATGGGGCTGAAGCGGGCGGGCGCCGTCAGCGGTTACGGCATGACCACCGAGGCTGCGGTCACCAAGCTGACCTATCTGTTCAGCCTCGGATTGCCGCGGGACGAGATCCGCCGTCTTATGGAGGTCAATCTGCGGGGCGAGATGTCGTCGGAACGGGAATTTATCTGAAAATTTTTATGATTTGATGAAAAAAATCTGTTGACAAACGTTGCACAATGTGGTAAAATACTCTCTGTACGCTTTCAGTAATACGGGGAGTATTTTTTTATGACCTTGTCTTCCGTTGTCCGTGCCTTCGGGACCTTTTGCAAAAAAAATCCCGTTCTGTGCCTTGCCGCCCTTTGCGCGGCGGTCACCATGTTTTTGGTGCCGCCCGACGGGAAGTATCTGGATTATCTCGATTTTCGAACTCTGACCTGCCTTTTCTGCACCCTTGCGGTGGTCTGCGCTCTGCAGAACGTGAAATTTTTTACCATTCTTGCGGAGCGGCTGGTCCGTTTGACGGGAAATCTTCGCATGGCGGTGCTGGCGCTGATCGTGATCACCTTTTTGGGATCCATGGTCCTTGCCAACGATATGGCGCTTCTGACCTTTTTGCCGCTGGGGTATCGGGTGCTTCAATCTACCGATAATATGAAATACGTGGCGCCCGTGTTTATTCTTCAGAACATTTCCGCCAATCTGGGCGGGATGCTGACCCCCTTCGGAAATCCGCAGAATCTGTATCTCTATTCCCATTTCTCCATTCCAACCGACGAGTTTATTCAGATCATGTTTCCCCCCTTCGCCATGGCGGTGATTCTGTTGGTCATCTGCGCCGCCTTTTTCCCCGCCCGCAGGCTGACGCTCTCCGTCAGCTCGCAGGGAAAGCTGATGACCGTCCGTAACGTATTTTATCTGATCCTGTTTGCCTTTTCGGTCGCCATCGTCTTCCGTCTCTTCCCCTATTGGGTCGGGCTTTTGGTGGTTCCGATCTGCCTTCTGTTCACCGACCGCAAGGCTCTGAGGGAGGTGGACTACGGTCTGATGTTCACGTTTTTCTTTTTCTTCATCTTTGCGGGAAATCTGTCCCGCGTGGATGCGGTGCGGGAGGTTCTGTCCGCCCTTCTGACAAAGGAGCCTCTGTTGGTCAGCATCGCCTCCTGCCAGGTGATCAGTAACGTGCCCTCCGCCGTGCTTCTTTCTAACTTCACCGCCGATTACGCGCCCCTTCTGGTGGGGGTGAATCTGGGCGGGACGGGAACGCTGATCGCCTCCCTTGCAAGTCTGATCACCTTCCGTAAATACCGTGCCGTCGCTCCCGGTACCACGGGGCGGTATATGGCGCTGTTTTCCGCCTTCAACTTCGGCTTTCTTGCGATTCTGACGTTGGCGGAGTATTGGATCCTTTCTTGATTTATTGTACCGAAAAAATCAAATTTTGTCAATCCTCCTGCAAAAACGACGGAAATATGCATATTTGCATGGCTTTTATTCGTTTTTGCAGGGGGATTTTCCATAAAATATTACAACTTTATAACTTTTTCAAAAATCCTATTGCAATTTTTCTCACCTTGGTGTATAATTGAAGCCTATTCAAATTTTAACCGCCGCAAGGCAGAAGGAGAAATGATATGAGAGTTTACAACTTCGCAGCAGGCCCCTCTACGTTACCTCTGGAAGTGCTGGAACAATCCCGTAACGAAATGCTGGATTACAACGGCACCGGAATGAGCGTTGTGGAGATGTCTCACCGATCTAAGCCCTTTATGGCAGTAAACGAAGAAGCACAGTCATTGCTCCGTGAATTGATGAACATTCCCGACGATTACTACGTTCTCTTCGTTCAGGGCGGTGCGAGCCAGCAGTTCGCAGCTGTTCCTCTGAACCTGATGAAGAATCGGAAGGCCGATTACATCGTAACCGGTAACTTCGCGGGAAAAGCCTTTGAAGAAGGTACAATTTACGGTGATGCTGTCATCGCCGCTTCTTCCAAGGACAAGAATTTTACCTACATCCCCGACGTGGACGCCATCCAATTCCGTGACGGCATCGACTACGTTCACATCACCTCCAACAACACCATCTTCGGAACCCGTTACACCAAGTTCCCCCAGGTGGATTGTCTGGTTGCCGACATGAGCTCCAACATCCTCAGCGAGCCCGTGGACGTTTCCAAGTTCGGTCTGATCTACGCAGGCGCTCAGAAGAACATCGCTCCCGCAGGCGTGACCATCGTCATCGTCCGCAAGGATCTGGTGGATAACGGCAAGGCTCTGGATTGCTGCCCCACCATGCTGAAATATTCGGTTCAGGCGAAGAACGACAGCCTGTACAACACGCCCCCCTGCTACGGCATCTATATGTCTATGCTCATGTTCCGTTGGCTGAAGAAGATGGGCGGCGTTTCCGAAATTCAGAAGATCAACGAATACAAGGCAGGTCTTCTGTACGATTTCATCGACAACTCTTCCTTTTATACCAACCCCGTCCGTCCCGAGGATCGCTCCATCATGAACGTTCCCTTCGTGACCGGCTCCGAGGAAATGGATGCCAAGTTCGTGAAGGAAGCCACCGCAAACGGTCTGGTCTCCCTGAAGGGACATCGTCTGGTGGGCGGTATGCGTGCTTCCATTTACAACGCAATGCCCGTGGAAGGCGTCAAGGCTCTGATCGAATTTATGAAGAAATTTGAAATGGAAAACAAGTGAGGTCTTTTCCCATGAAAAACATTCTGACTCTCAACGCCATCAGCCCCAAGGCTGACGTTGCGTTTGACGATACCTACGCCGTTGCCTCCGATGCGCAGCAGCCCGTGGGGATCATGCTCCGCTCCTTCAATATGCACGAGTACGATCTTCCCGAGACCTGCATCGCCGTCGCCCGTGCAGGTGCCGGCACCAACAACATCCCCTGCGATAAGTACGCCGAGCAGGGCGTGGTGGTCTTCAACACCCCCGGCGCCAACGCCAACGCCGTTAAGGAATTGGTCATGGCGGCTCTCCTGCTGGGCTCCCGTAAGATCCCCGAAGCCATGGATTGGGTCAAGACCCTGAAGGGCAAGGGCGATGAAGTGGGCAAGCTGGTAGAAAAGGGCAAGGGCAATTTCGTCGGTCCCGAAATCCAGGGCAAGACTCTGGGCATCATCGGACTGGGCGCCATCGGTGCCCGCGTTGCCAACGCCGCTCTGGGCCTTGGCATGGAGGTCGTCGGTTACGACCCCTACCTGTCGGTGGAAAGTGCGCTTTCCATGTCCCGCCACGTGGTCCGCGTCAACGATCTTGATACGCTGATCAAGACTTCCGATTACATTACGCTCCACATCCCCCTGTTGAAGGACAACAAGGGCATGATCAATACCGATATGATCGCCAAGATGAAGGACGGCGTGGTGATCATCAACGCCGCACGCGGTGAATTGGTGGATAACGAATCCATCCTCGCCGCCATCAAGGAGGGCAAGGTTGCCCGCTACGTGACCGATTTCCCCAACGATGCTCTCATCGGGGAAGAGAACGTGGTCTGCATCCCCCACCTGGGCGCCTCCACCCCCGAGGCTGAGGATAACTGTGCCGTGATGGCAGCCAAGCAGCTGGTGGATTACATCGAAAACGGTAATATCATTAACAGCGTCAACTATCCCACCTGCGAGGCTCCCCGCACGGGCGCCATGCGGATCACGATCCATCACCTCAATCAGCAGAACATGATCGCTCAGATGACCGCTCTGCTCGCCGCCGAGCACGTGAACATCGAAAACATGGTCAACAAGAGCAAGGGCGCTTACGCTTATACCATGATCGATACCAATACTCACGTGTCCGAGCATACCGTAGAGCTGATGCGCGCCGTGGACGGCATTCTGAGAGTCCGCGTCATTCACTGACGAATTTCTGTCAAATACGAGAAGCATCCCGAAGTGATTTCGGGATGCTTTTTTTGCAAAATCTTCGGCAATGCCTTGACAAATCGGTTGGAATATGGTATGATATAATAAATTATTGTGTACGTACGGAGAAGATATTTCATGGACGAACAAAAAAACAACGAGCGCCGCGTGGCTCTCGTGGGGCTGTCCCTGCTGGCGGCGCTGTCGCTGGCGGTGTTCGGGATCCTGTTTTTCGGCGCGGGGGATTTTCTGACCCATTCGAACGGTCCTTCCGACACCGATCACCAGATCGGGAATACCGATACCGACGATGCCGACGATCTGGAGCGCGCTCGCCTCATTGCCGAGGCGCGGGAAAAAATGAATAACTTCCGCACGAAATTGGATTCTCCTTATCTGATCGTGGTCAGTGAGTCGTCCCCCCTTCCCGAGGAATATACGGTGGAGCTGGCGTCCTTGACCGATAAGGACGGAAAAAATAAGATGGAAACCGTCGCCGCATCGCAGATGAAGCTGTTCTTGCAGGCTGCGCGGAGCGCGGGATACAAAGCCACGGTCTCGGTATCTTATCGGGATTCTGCGGCGCAGAAAAAGCTGTTTGATTCCACCGTTCAGGACTATATGAACGGAGGCTATACGTTGGAGACCGCCCGATCTCTTGCCGCCATGAAGGTGGGCTCGGTGAATTGCTCCGAGCATCAGACGGGGTATGCGGTGGACTTCGCATCCAAGGAGATGTCTTCCGTTGGGAACGACGGACGGACCTTTGAAAAATATCTGACCGATTCCATGGCGCAGTACGGATTTATTCTCAGCTATCCCGCAGGCGCGGAGGCGCAGACGGGGCACGACGCCAACACCGTTCACTATCGCTACGTGGGCGTGGATGCGGCGGCGGCAATGAGCGAAAATCATTGGACGCTGGTGCAGTATCGGGATTATCTGAATACGCAGATCGATTATCTGAGCCAGTACATTCAGTCGCTGGAAAGCAAATAAGGAGTTCTATGAAAACCTGTCGAATTTGCGGGTGCTACAGTGAGGATCACGTGGCGACCTGCCCCTATTGCGGAGTTCATTTCCCCGCGCCCGTTCCCGTTTCTTCCCCTGCGGAGCCGATCCCCGAGATCCCGCCCAAGGACCCTGAGGTGGTGAAGCAGAACCGTATGCGCGTTGCGGGCTTCGTCCTTTCTCTGATGGGAGCGCAGATGTGGTTCTGCACTCCGTTGCAGGTGCTGGCGCTTCTGTTGAGTGTGTTTACCCCCAAAGCCGATTCCTGCAAGGGGCTTCGCACGGCGGCGATCATCATTTCGTCGATCACCGTATTTTTCTCTCTCTGCATCTGGATCCTTTTTATCGTGTTCTTTGATTTCATTGCCGAGGATCTTTCCGCGGGAATGATGATGTATTATTGACGTAAAGGAGTTTATCTCATGAGCTTTCAGACCGACCGTCCCGTGGCGGGACAGACCGTGGCTTGCATCCACACCAACAAAGGGGATATTTCTCTGAAATTTTTCCCCGAGCAGGCGCCCAAGGCAGTGGAGAATTTTCTGACCCACGCGAAAAACGGGTACTATGATAACGTGATCTTCCATCGGGTCATCCCCGGATTTATGATCCAGGGCGGCGATCCTCTGGGACAGGGCTTCGGAGGCGAAAGCATCTGGGGCAAGCCCTTCCCCGACGAGTTCTCCCGTGAGGTCTTCAACCTGCGGGGTGCTCTTTCCATGGCGAACAGCGGACCCAACACCAACGGAAGCCAGTTCTTCATCGTGCAGGCGGAGTCCGTGGATCCCCGTATGATGGCGCAGGTGCGTCAGTATTATCCCGAGGAGGCGGCAAACGATTACGCCGCTCTGGGCGGAACCCCTTGGCTGGACTTCCGTCACACGGTCTTCGGGCAGGTCTATGAGGGTATGGACGTGGTTGACGCCATCGCCAACGCTCCCCGCAACGGCAACGACCGTCCTCTGGAGGAGATCAAGATCCTGTCCGTGGACGTGACCGAATTTGAAGCGTAATTACATTCATATAAACGTTTGGAGGTTTCTCTTATGAAATTAGGTGTTTTGGCAGTTCTTCTTTCCGATCTTCCTCTGAAGGACGCTTTGGCGTATCTGAAGGAATCGGGAGCTCAGATGGTAGAGATCGGATGCGGTGGCTTCCCCGGAAAAGCCCATTGCGATCCCGAGATCCTGCTCAATGACGAGAAGGCGTTTGCGGAATTCAAGAAGACCGTAGAAGAATCGGGGCTTGAAATTTCTGCCTTTAGCGCACACGGCAATGCCGTTCATCCCAACCCCGAAATTGCCGCAAAGTTCCATAAGGACTTTGAAAACGCCGTTCTTCTGGCGGAAAAAATGGG
>JAFPBP010000299.1 GCA_017424085.1 Clostridia bacterium | reverse complement strand
GTCGAAGACGCATCCCAGTTCGCCGTCGAAGTGATCGAGAATTTCCTTACAGCGGGAGGGAACGTCTCCGTAGATCTTTGCCTCGTTTTCGTGGCACAGGGAGATCTCAAATTCCCGCGCCGCAACTATGAGGCGGGAGAGGGCTTCGATAACCTCGTTCTTTTGCTCTGTGATCCGGCATCCCTCGGCAGGGTAAAAGCTGAAAATTCGCACGTAATCTGCGCCCCAGACCGTTGCTGCGTCGAAAATGCGCTTCGCCGTTTCCAAGTGCTCTTCCATGTTTCCGTCCAAGGGAATTTTCCCGAGGGGGGACCCCACGGCGGAGATCCGAATCCCATAATGATCCAGCATGGACTTCACTTCGAGGATCTCGCTTTTTGTGAGAACCGATACGTTCTTTTTGTCAACGTGCCGAATCTCCAGAAAGTCGATCCCGAATTGATTCAGCCCCTTCAGTTGTTCTTCAAATGCGTCTGCATATTCGTCCGCGAACGCTGAGAGAACGATGCTTTTCATGGCTTCACCTCAGATCTCGATTTCTCTCACGGGCTCTTCCTTGCCCGATTCCAGGGAACGTACGATGGCGTTCATGATGAAAACGGGGGAGATGAATTCTTCGTAGGAGGTCTGCTGTTCTCCGCCCGAAAGAAGGGCGCAGAACTCGGAAAATTCTCTGTAATACCAATCGCTGAAGGTAACGGTGGCGCTGTTTGCCGATTTCTCCGCCATGCGTGCGGCGTAGTAGAAATTGTTTTTGTCGCACAGAAGACCGATGCAATCGTATTCCTCATAATGGAACAACACGTGGATCTGATTTCCGTTCTGCTTTGCCGTGACGGTGCGGGGAAACCGCCCGAAGATCTCGCAGACCATTTCCACCATGTGCTGAGAATAGAAGAAGAATCCTCCGTAGGCGTTTTCGCTCTGATAGGGTGCGCGTACGTATCCGCTGAGGGTTGCTCCTCCCACCTTATCCAACGCCTCCTGCTTCAACTGACGAACGAAGGCATCCTGCTTCAGCGACGAGCCTCCCGAAATGCGGATGCCCCGATCCTTCAGGTCTCGCATGAACTCCACCGCATCCTTCTCGGTGACGGTGATGGGCTTGTCGATGAACATGGGAATGCCGCTCTCGATATAGGGCTTTGCGTATTTGTAATGGTTGTCACCGTGGCGCGCCGTAATGATCAAACCGTCGATTTTTCCCACGGCGTCGGCGTAATCGGAAAGCACGGGAACGCCGTATTTCTCGTTTAAGGCATCTGCGGCGGCTTTCTCGTCGCTGTAAACTCCGACCACATCAATATCCTTGAATTCCTCATTTTCTTTGATGAAATTCAAAAAAGCGTTTGCGTGGGAGTTTTCGCATCCCAGGATTGCAATTTTCTTCATGGTGTTTCTCCTCAGTATTTCAACGGCAGGGGGTTCTTTGCGTGAACCTCTTCAATGACCGAGATGACGGCGGCAGCCATTTCGGGGGTTACGGTCATGTCTTTGCCCTCTGTGATCTTGTAATACAACTGCTCGTACAGCTTTGCCGTTCCGACGTTGAAGGCGGTTCCTTTGAATTTTTCGCCCTCTACGTGCTTGATCAGCGTTTCGCTGCAGTATACGGGGTTGCCCGCCTCATCCTTGAGCGATTCTTCAATAAGGGGACGGTCGGGATTTTCGCCGTCCTGCAAATAGGTCATTTCATAGGAAGCGGGGGTTGCCTTTAAGGTCCCCTTGGTTCCTTGAATCTTGATGTTGTAGCCGGAATAGGCGTCGATGGAGGAGATCTCCAGATCGATCAAGGGCTTGTTGGGGGCGGTCAGAAGAATTTTTGCATAATCGTCCGAGTCACCGCTGGTCAAAGCCGTGCCAAGCTTGCTGTAAAGTACGGTGGTATTGCTGTCGAAGTCCAGAAATCCAAGTCCCATGCCGATGGGGTGCGGCCCCGTATTGTAGGCGCCGCCCGCACACTTTTTCTGCAGGGTTTGCCAATCCCAACGGCGGGCAAAATTGTTGTAGCGGATGCTGACCTGAAGGACCTCTCCCAGCTTGCCCGACTTGACGGTGTCCCGCACGAATTCATAGAAGGGGGCAAGGAAGGTCTGCTGAAAGACTGCAAGAGTGACCCCCTGCTCCTTTGCGATCTTGATCAGCTCGTCGCATTCGTAACGGGTGCGTCCGAAGGGCTTTTCCACCAGAACGTTTTTTCCGTGAAGCAACAAATCTCTTGTGATGGAATAATGCATTTCCGAGTAGGTCGCATTGACTACGAGATCGATGTCGTTCACTGCGTAAAGCTCCGTATAATCTGCAAAGGTCTTGCAGCCGGGGTGAATCTCTTCCGCAACTCCGCGGCGGAACGGATCCTTATCCACCACGTATTTGACGCAGTAAAATTGATTATCCTCGGTGCGGAAATATTTTCCGTGGATATCCTTTCCGCTTCTGCCTTGTCCGATGATGGCAACGTTCAGTTTTTTCATAAGGAAGGCTCCCTTCTTGCTCATAGTTATACCACTATTATAAAATAAACTTTTTGAAAAGTAAATAGCAAAATCTCTTTTTGATATTGCAAAAAGTGAACAAATATGATATAATGGAACCATCAATCCGCAGAGGGGGGACCTGTGATGGTAAACGAGCCTATCCAAACCACAGACCGACTGTTTTTTAAGCACGAAATTTCCGAAAACATGCCCTGCGATACCTTCTCCATGCACACGCACAACGCTTATGAGCTGATTTATTTTCTTGACGGCGACGCCACCCACGTGATCGAGGATCGAAAATATAAACTGAAGCAAGGGGATCTGATTCTGATCCGCCCCTTTCGGTCTCATTTCATTCAGATCGATGCGCCCTCGCGCTACGAGCGCTACGATATTCTGTTTCATCCCGAGCGCCACGGTGTGGAAAGCGCGTTAGGGCTCCCCGATGATCTGGAGGTCGTAAATCTGTCGGGAAATCAGATCACCGAAGCGATCTTCTCCAAGTTGGATCTTTACCGTGAAAACAGTGACAGAGACACCTTTGACAAGATCCTTTCGCATCTTCTTTCCGAGCTTTTTTACAACATTCTGCTCTTCCCGAATCCGGTTGCCGAAAGGACCACAACTCTGTCTCCGCTTATCTCCAAGGCGTTGAAATATACCAACGATAACCTGTGCTCGATCCGAGGGATCGAGGATATTGCGGAGCATCTGTTTGTCAGCGAGAGCTATCTGTTCCGTCTCTTTCAGAAGGAACTACATCAGACGCCCCGAAGATACATTATGGAAAAACGGTTAC
>JAFPBP010000298.1 GCA_017424085.1 Clostridia bacterium | reverse complement strand
GTAAAGGGAGCTGGCACGGCGAAGCCGTGACTGAAGGATTGTCTCTGCGCAAAACTAACTATTCAACTGTCGAAAGCGCAATCGTTTGAATTCTGCAAAAAGAAAGTTGATGCACAGACGGGAGGCTCCCATTAGTAAGGGGAGCTGGCACGGCGGCACGCCGTGACTGAGGGGATTGACCCGCGTTAAGTCACTTTTTAGTTAGTGTACGGCGGTCAATCCCACCCACCAGCACCGCTTCGCAACTGCATAAGTTCGACTTAGCTAAAAATCCTGCGCCTACGGCTTGAATTTTTAGAGTCTCACTTAACTTCGTGGTCCCCCCTCCCTTACTAAGGGCGGGCTCACGCTTGTGCATCGCTCGCTTTTTTCTTTGCCATCCGAGAGAGAATAAAAGTAACTTTATGTCCCGAGACAATCCTTCCACCGCTGCGGCGGTCCCCCTCCCTTTACACAAGGGAGGCAGGGGTTGCTCCACGCTCAGATTTTGCAAATCAACCGAGGTTCTTTTGAACGATGTAATAAAGAACGTTCGTGCACAAAAATAAGGCTCCCTTGTATAAAGGGAGCTGGCACGGCGAATGCCGTGACTGAAGGATTGTTTTGGGATACAAACTTACTCTAACATCAGAACAGGAGTTAAATTATGTATACTTTGCTGAAACAGGAAGGCGCGGCGCGGCGCGGGCGGTTCGAGACGGTACACGGGACCATCGAGACCCCCGTGTTCATGAACGTGGGAACCGCCGCCGCCATCAAGGGCGGGCTGTCTGCCTTTGATCTGAAGGAGCTGAAGACTCAGGTCCTGCTCTGCAATACCTATCATCTGCACCTGCGTCCGGGAGACGACGTGGTTGCCGCCCAGGGGGGATTGCATAAATTCACCCGCTGGGACAAGCCCATTCTCACCGACAGCGGCGGATTTCAGGTCTTTTCCCTGTCTTCTCTGCGGAAGATCAACGAGGAGGGGGTCACCTTCGCCTCTCATCTGGACGGACATCGCATTTTCATGGGTCCCGAGGAGAGCATGCAGATCCAATCTCATCTGGCTTCCACCATTGCCATGGCGTTTGACGAATGCGTGGAAAACCCTGCGGAGTACGACTATGCCAAGCGCTCCTGCGAGCGCACCTTCCGCTGGCTGGTTCGGTGCCAAAAGGAGATGGCGCGGCTCAATTCCCTGCCCGAGACCATCAACAAAAAGCAAATGCTCTTCGGCATCAATCAGGGCTGTACCTACGAGGATCTGCGGGTCAAGCACATGAAGCAGATCGCCGAGCTGGATCTGGACGGCTATGCCATCGGCGGCTTGGCGGTGGGCGAGCCCGCCCCCGAAATGTACCGCGTCATCGAGGCGGTGGAGCCCTTCATGCCCAAGGATAAGCCCCGCTATCTCATGGGCGTGGGAACCCCCGTGAACATTCTGGAGGCGGTGTATCGGGGCGTGGATTTCTTCGATTGCGTCATGCCCTCCCGCAACGCCCGCCACGGTCATCTCTTCACCTCCAAGGGAATCATCAACATCAACAACGAAAAGTACAAAAACGACGATTCCCCCATCGACGAGGCGTGCGATTGCCCCACCTGCCGCAATTTCTCCCGTGCCTATCTGCGCCATCTGATCAAAGCCGACGAAATGCTGGGCGCCCGTCTGGTGGTCACCCACAATCTGCGGTTCTACAATCGCCTCATGGAGGACATCCGTCTGGCGCTGGACGAGGGCAGATTCGAGGAATTTTATCGGGAAAAGCGGGAGATCTACGGGGTCCGCATCTGAAGAAAGCGACAGTTTAGAAAAACGTTTCACTTTCGCCCTTAAAATCTTACACTTGCCCCATATAATTAAAGTATTAATATTATGTAACTATCATCGGAGGTATGTACCAATGAATCTTCTTGCAAAAATCCTTTTGGAAGCTGCAACCAACACCCCCAACGACGCCACCGCATCCGACGGCTTCACGGGCATTCTTATGTCCGCTCTGCCCATCGTTCTGGTGGTCGTGGTCTTCTACTTCTTCCTCATTCGTCCCCAGAAGAAGCAGCAGAAGGAAACCGAGCAGATGAGAAGCAGCATCACCGTGGGTGATCAGGTCACCACCATCGGCGGCATCGTGGGCACCGTCCGTCAGATCAAGGACGACGGCGAGCTTTACGTCATCGAGACCGGTGCCAACAACGATCGTCTCACCATTCATAAGTGGGCGATCCAGAGCAAGGATACCATTTCCGAATAATCTCCCCCTCGGTGGCATAGTCATAGGATAAAAGACTATGCAAGAGAGGAGATCTTCTCCATGGAACATCTGACAGCGGAACAATTACGGCGTGCAGGCAAAGGGATTCTCCTCGGAACGGTCGTCGCCCCCTTGGGCGGCGCTCTTCTGACGATTCTCTTTGCCGCCTTGCTTTCGGTGGGAATTCCCGACGGCATCATCCCTCTGTTCGCCCATCTGACGATCCTTTTGGGGGCGGCGCTGGGGGGCTTTTTCGGAGGACGAAGGAGCAAGACTCTGGGCTTGCCCGTGGGGGGAGCCGTGGGGCTTGGGCTGTTTTGTCTGCAGTTGATCGTGATCTTATGCACGGGGAACCTGTCCGCAGGCTGTCTGACCTATCTGGCGGCGGCGGTGCTGGGCGGGTCTCTGGGAGGAATCTGCGCGGTGAATCTGTAGCGCCGCGGAAGTAAAAAAAGGAAGGTCTGTTATGGATAAACTGTTTCAGGAATGCTATGCATCCCGTCTGACCGATACGGGCTCGATCTTTCCCTTTTTCTGGCAGCACGGGGAGGACCACGAGACCCTGCGGGAGGAAATGGACGCCATCCGCAAGAGCGGCGTGACCGAATTTTGCATCGAAAGCCGCACCCACGAGCAGTTCGGCGAGGATGCCTGGTGGGAGGATTTCGCGTTCATGCTGGAATACGCCCGTCAGCACGGCATGCGGGTCTGGCTTTTGGACGATAAGCGCTTCCCCACGGGCTACGCCAACGGGTATATCGATTCCCATCCCGAGCTTCGCCGTCGGATCCTGCGGCTGGATTACCGTGATTTTACGGGTCCCACCAAGGGCACCCGCATTTCCCTTCCTCCCATGCGCTCCGACAAGGAGGAAGCGGTCGTTTCGGTGACCGCCTGGAAGCGGGAGCCCGATTTTCGCACCGTCAGCGGCAAGCCCATCGATCTGACCAAGCGGGTGGGTGCCGACGGGCTGGTGGATTGGGAGATCCCCGAGGGCACCTGGCGGGTCTATTTCGTCATTGCCTCCCGTGATCTGAAGGTGAAGCCCAATTACGTGGACGTGCTTTCCGCCGAATCCTGCAAAGCCATGCTTCACGCGGTTTACGAGCCCACCTACGCCCATTTCAAGGACTATTTCGGCAATACCTTCCGCGGCTTTTTCTCCGATGAGCCGTCCTTTGCCAACGGGCAGGGAAGCTATCATCAGACCGTGGGCACCGAGGATCTGCAGATGCCCTGGAATGCGGATCTGATCCCCGAGATCGCCGCCGAGGTGGGATGCACCGAAGGCGATGCGGTGAAATATCTGCCCGCTTTGTGGCATACTCTGCCCAAGCTGGGTCCCGCCGTCCGCGCCGCCTATATGGAGGTCATCACCAAGCGCTACGATAAAAATTTCTGCACCCTGCTGGGCGATTGGTGCCGTGAGCGGAAGGTTCTCTACATCGGTCATATCATCGAGGATAACAATACCCACCAGCGTCTGGGCTACGGTGCGGGGCATTTCTTCCGTGCTCTGCGGGGGCAGGACATGGCGGGCATCGATATCGTGCTCCATCAGATGGTTCCTTATAACGCCGACGTATGGCAGACCGCCCACGTCTGCGGAAAATACACCGATCCCCATTTCTTCTATTACATGCTCTGCAAGCTGGCGGCGTCCCTGTCTCATATCTACCCCCATATGGAAAACCGTGTCATGGCGGAGGTCTTCGGTGCCTTCGGCTGGGCGGAGGGGGTCGGATACATGAAATACATCGCCGACCACTTTTTGGCAAACGGGGTCAACCATTTCGTGCCCCACGCCTACACCCCCAAATACCCCGACACCGATTGCCCGCCCCACTTCCATGCCAAGGGGCTGAATCCCCAGGAGCCCGCCTTCGGGATGATCATGCGGTATATGCAAAAGATCTCCCGTCTCACGGCGGAAAGCGTTCACGTGGCGGACGTGGCGGTCTTTTACAATCCCCAAGGGGAATGGACGGGGGGAGAGAATTCCCTCTGCCAGGAGACCTGCCTGCGGCTGACCCGAGGGCAGATCGATTTCGACATTCTCCCCGAGGATATTCTGGAAAACGCGCAGGTCTGCGACGGCAGGCTTTCGGTCAACCAAGAGACCTACGGTGCCTTGGTGGTTCCCTATTGCCGCGTTCTGCCCGAAAAGATCCTTGCCATCCTTGCCCGCCTGCAGGCGGACGGCTTGCCCGTGATCTTCGAGGACAAAGCCCCCGCCAAAACGGCGAAGGGCGCCTCTGCCGCCAAAATTTTGGGGAAGGATCTGACCGTGGTTTCCGCCAAAAATATCGTTTCCCACCTGCGGGAGCGTGGGTTCTTCCACGTGACTCCCGATATGCCCTGCCCCTATCTGCGGGTCTATCGGGTGGATCGGGGGAATACGTCGGTCTACCTTCTGTTCAACGAGGGCGCCGCACCCATCGATACGTTCATCGATTTTGCGGGCGCCGAGACCCCCGTGTTCTATGACGTCTGGCGCAACGCCGTGCGCAAGCCCGAGACCGAGGGCACCCGAATTCGGGTCAAGCTTTCGGCGGGCAATTCCATGGTGCTTCTCTGCGGCGAGGGGCGGGACGCCCTGCCCTACCGCTACGAGAACCCCGCCACCGCCCCCGTGGCAGCCAAGTGGCAGGTGTCCCTGCAGGATGCGGGGAGCGACCAATGGCGGGATCTGGGGGAGATCAAGGGATATCCC
>JAFPBP010000297.1 GCA_017424085.1 Clostridia bacterium | reverse complement strand
GGGCGTACGATTTCGATACGGGTGAATTTTTGGGAGATCTGACGCCTGTGTTTTTGGATAAAACCGATTTCGCAGAGCTGATGGGCGAATTCGGTTCCCGTTATGCAGAGCAGGGGCAGGGCATCGTTTTGTCAAACCGATATGCCTATGCGGTCACGCTTCCCCTTGACAGCGAGAGCTCCATCGATCTCTATTATATTCTGATTCAGAACGACGGCTCTCTTCTGACGGTCTACGGTCATTACAAGGACGGACGGCGGGACGATCTGATCCGCTGGATCTTCCGCACCGCAACCACGGGAATCTGAAAAAATTGTACCCCCTCGGGGGTACAATTTTTTTGTCCCTTCGGTTGACTTTTCCCTTGACTTATGCTATAATAAAAGTGTCATCAGAGGTCGCTTTTTCGTTGCCTTGCGGGGCTGTTGTTATGAAGTGTATAAAACGGTTTTGAAAATGTGCTTGACAGCGATGTTCTGCGGCGTTATAATGAACGGGATGAAATCATAAAAGTGAGGTTTTCGGTCATGAATTTTGAGCGTTATCAGTGTCTCTGGTCCGATACCGATGAGGGAAAGACATTGCACGTGGGGCGCGGTCCCGAAGAATTCTCCTTTGATTACGCCCCCAAGGACGGGCGACGCTTTCGCCTGTTCAGCGTGGGGGAGACCTCGCAGTTTTATCAATGGAAAAACGAGCCCGACGCTCACTATCAATATGCTCTTTTGGTTGACTCTCTGGATACGGAGCACACCAAAGTCTCTCAGTATTGTCTGAATTTTTCTTCTGCCGAGCCTCAGCCCTACGTGCGGCGGATCTATAAAAAGATCCTCTGGAAGCCCGTTCTTTCTTATCTTGCCATGAAGCCTGTACCTTCTGCGTGGCAGGCAGGCTTTTTTGCCTCCGCCGAGGGGCTTGTCATCGATCGGGCGCGGGGCGGCTATCTCCACATGGCTCTGGAGATTCGTTATAAGCGGGATGGGGTCAGCACCCATTCCACCCGAAATGCCCCTGACGAGATAATTACCGTGGATTTCGCCGAGGGCACCTATGACATGACCGAATTTTCCGCCCCTCTCAGGATTGATCCCGATCGCACCGCCTCGGTTGCTGTCTGGATCGAGGGGAAATATTACAGCGGAACGGTCTATCTGGAGCGCCCTTACCTTTCTTCGGCAGGGCAGAATCTGCTGCCCGATTTCTCTCTGCCTGTTCACGAGCATGAAAAATTCGCATGGCTGGGGCAGTATTTCAGCCGTAAGGAGTGGCCCGAATTCCGCGTTCGCCTCAATGGGGAGATTGTCTACGAGGGCGAAATCTTCGAGCGGTGTCATCGCTTCTCCGAATGGGAATTGCCTCTGCCTGCCCATCTGTTGAAGGAGCATAACACTCTTTCTTACGAACTGATCTCCGATTATCACGATCCCATCCCCTACAATCTCCACGAGTTCGGAATCATTGATTCCCCCTGTGATTCTCTTTCCTTGATCTGTGCCTCCGAGGTTTCCAAGGTGGGGGAAAACGCCTATATTTTGCTTCGCACCGAGGTGGAACATCTGCAGGTTTCTTTGTCCTTCCCCTCGGAATACGGCGCGGCGCCTCAATCGGTGACCTTTTCCGAGGCAGGGCTTCACGGCATCCCCGTTCATTGTCTTCGCGCGGGGCTTGAGATCCCCTTTACGGTCAGCGCCGGCGAAACGGTTCTGCACGGAAGGGTGGGACGCATCGTTGAGGGCACGGACGACGGCGTTGTTACGGGTACGGGCGATATGGTCTACGTTCCTCAGACACGGCAAGCCGCAGAGGATTATCTTGCATGGTATCTTTCCAATCACGTGGGCGATATGATCACCGTCCGCCCCACTTACCGTTGGACGGGCACGCGGGTTCTGAACCCCGACGTTTGGACGCTGTTTACCCGTCTGATGAACGAATGCTCCGTGAAGTACGCCGCTATGACCGACGGACGGGAGCCTGTGGGCTTGAACTGTAACCCCACCGATGAGATGTTGGAAGGGAATGGCTATTTGGGCAGACAGTGCCATGAGTATGACGGTGCCCTGTTCTATTGGGATAACCGCAACCTTTCTCAGCTGTTTACCAAGGAAGAATACGCCGATATGTTCATGCGAATCTTCTCCGAGGATCCCGAGCATACCTGGCAGCGGTACTCCCCCGAAAATTACGTGTTCGACCGTTGCGGGGAAACGGAATATATGTTCCGAAACCCCTTCGTCCCCCGCGATATGAAAATCGCCGCCGAAACTGCCCTTGC
>JAFPBP010000296.1 GCA_017424085.1 Clostridia bacterium | reverse complement strand
GACAGCGTGGAGGGGATCAGATTTTTGGTTTCAAAATAGGCGAGGATGAAATAGAACAGCACCGTCACCGCCGCCGTCAGCGGGATCAACCATACGATCTCTCGGCGAGACAGCCGATTTACCTCTACCTGCGCCCGATTCCCCCGATAGGGATGTCTCAGCCAAGAGATGAGGGCAAAGAGCGCCATGGGGGCGGTCATGCCGAGATAGGTGATCATTTCTCCGTAATAGGCGAAGCGATAGGAGATGATCCCGTACAGAAGCCCAAACACGATCATCAGCGCCTGCCCGATGGGGTTGCCCTTTGCGTTGAAGATCAAGGACGTCACCCCCAGAAGGGAGGCGGTCAGGGTCAGCCCGTCGGAGCGGTCGAAGATCAGAAAGGAGAGAAGGATCAAGGTCACCGACCCGCCCCAAAGACACCACTCCGCGATCGAAAAATAGTGAAGCATGTTGAATCGTTTCATAAGGCTCCTTTGCGAAAAACGGCATTCGCATGCACATCTTCAAAGACCTAACGATGTGCAAACGAATGCCGTTGCATTACTCTACCCGGTGGCAGATTGTTTTTTCTGAAATTGTCGGTCAGATCTTGAGGCTCATGGCTTCCTTGACCTTCGCCACGGTCTCGTCTCCGATGCGGTTCGCCTTCTCGCTGCCCGTGTTGATGATGTCCTTGACCAGGTCCTTATGGGCTTCGTAGTAGGCGCGGCGCTCACGGAAGGGATCCAGAAGCTCGTTAAGCTTTTCCGCCAGACGGCGCTTGCAGGCAACGCAGCCGATGCCGCCCGCCTTACAACGCTCGCAGATGTCCTCGTATTCCTCCGTATTGAAGACCTTGTGATAGGTGCTTACGGCGCAGATGTCGGGGTGACCGGGATCCTTGGCGCGGATGCGGGAGGGATCGGTGACTGCCAGACGGACCTTCTCGTTTACGGTCTCTGCGGTATCGGACAGATAGATGGCGTTGCCCAGCGATTTGCCCATCTTGCTGTTTCCGTCCAGACCGATCAGACGGCTGCAGGAGGAAAGCATTGCCTTGGGCTCGGTGATGTTGGTGCCGTACAGGTCGTTGAGGCGGCGCACGATCTTGTGGGTCAGCTCAATGTGGGGCAGCTGATCCTCGCCCACGGGAACCAGATCCGCGTTGCAGAAGGTGATGTCCGCCGTCTGGCTGACGGGGTAGCCCAAAAAGCCGTAGGTCATATCGTTGTAGCCGTAGTTTGCCGCTTCGGTTTTGATGGTGGGATTGTGGCGCAGGGTGTTAACGCTGACCAGCATGGAATAGAATACGGTCAGCTCCGCAATGGCTTTGATCTGAGACTGCTGTACGATGGTGACCTTCTCGGGGTCCAGACCCACCGACAGGTTGTCCATTGCCACGTCGTAAATGCTCCCGTTGATGAGAGCGGGATTCTCAAAATGGGTGGTGAGCGCCTGAATGTCCGCCATAAGAATGAAGGTATCGTAATCGTGCTGCAGACGCACGCGGTTCTGCAGGCTTCCCACGTAGTGCCCCAGATGGAGCTTGCCCGTGGTACGGTCTCCCGTAAGAATTCGTTTCTGTTCCGCCATATCAAAAATCCTCCGATGGAATAAAGTCGAAAAAATAATATCTATTATTATAACATACTTTTTTCGGAAAATCAAGCCCCCGCGGGCAAGTTTTTTGCAACGAAGGACAAAAACTTGAAAAAAACTTGTCTTTTTTTTCGATGACTTGACTTTCTGCGGGGAACATGATATGATTATGGTATCAAAGAAAAAGGAGCACGTTCTATGAAACATAACGTAACCCCTCCCTATCTCGGCGTGGCGTACTACCCCGAGGATTGGGATGCTTCGGAGATCTCTTACGATATTTCCATGATGAAGCAGGCGGGGATCACCGTTGCCCGCATCGGTGAATTCGCCTGGAGTCGCATGGAGACGGAGGAGGGCGTGTTCACCTTCGATTGGCTTCATCACGTGGTAGATGCTCTGGGGGAAGCGGGCATTGCCGTCGTCATGGGGACTCCCACCGCAACCCCTCCCGTATGGCTGGGGCAAAAATATCCCGACGTTTTTGTGGAATCGGAGAACGGAAGACGGCGTAACCACGGCGGACGGCGCCATTGCTGCTCCAACAACCCCGACTATCGCCGCTACTGCGCCCGCATCGTGGAAAAAATGGCGCAGGAATTTGCGAATGACGAGAATATCATCGGCTGGCAGCTGGACAATGAGATCTACGGCAACAGCGGATGCTTCTGTCCCGTCTGTCAGGCGAAATTCAAGGATCATCTGCGGGAAAAATTCGGCACGCCCCAAGAGTTGAACCGCCGCTGGAATCTGACTCTGTTCAGTCAGGAATATACCGATTTCGAGCAGATCCCCGCGCCTCGTGATGCATGGGTCAATCCCCATCACAAAACCGAATGGGCGGAATTCCGCTTCGCCTCCGATACCGAATTCATCACCATGCAGGCGGAGATTCTGAAAAAATACGTCTCGGTTCCCGTGGGCACCGATATTATGCCGCTCAACGGATTTCACTATCCCGATCTTCAGAAGAAGCTGGACGTGGTCCAGTTCAACCACTATAACACGGTGGAAAATCTCTGGGAGGTCTGCTTGTGGTTTGACTTCATCCGCAATCTGAAGGATACTCCCTTCTGGAATACCGAGACCTCCACCTGTTGGAACGGCGGTGTTGACATTACCCAGACCTTGAAGCCCGACGGCTTCTGCTACGCCAACTCCTGGCTTCCCGTTGCCTTCGGGGGAGAGGCGAATATGTATTGGCTGTGGCGTACCCATTGGGCGGGGCACGAGCTGATGCACGGCTCTGTCATCTCTGCCAGCGGGCGCCCCATGCACACCTTTAAGGAGGTTCAGAAGGTCTCCGCAGACTTTGCCAAGGGCGCGGATTTCGTGAACAATACGAAGGTCAAAACCCCCATCGCCATGCATTTCTCTTCGATTTCCTGGAATCTCTTCCGGGATCAGAAAATCGTTCAGCCCTTTGATTTCTTCCGTTATTTTGCCAATTATTATTACAAGCCCTTGATCGATTCCTGCTGTCGCCCCGATCTGATCGAGATCGAAGCGGATCCGGATTCTTATCGCGTGTTGTTCTCTCCCTTCCTTCCCACCTTGGAGCGGGCAGGGCTTTCCGAAAGAATCCGTGCTTGGGTGGAAGCGGGCGGCACTTGGGTTGTTGGACCTCTGACCGACGTTCGCACCGCCGACGGCACCCGCTACAAGCACCGTCCTTACGGCATGCTGGAGGATCTTGCCGAGTTCCGCTGGGCGTTCTCCGTGCCCGATCTGGCAGGCGATCTGACCTGCACAACCTCCGACGGCAAGCCCTTCCGCGGCGTTCATTGGTATGAATTGT
>JAFPBP010000033.1 GCA_017424085.1 Clostridia bacterium | reverse complement strand
GGAACATCTCCGCTCCCTCTCCCGTGCCTGCAAGGCGGGTGTCCCCGTTAAGGGATATTTCCACTGGACGATCATGGATACCAACGAACTTTACGCAGGCGGCTTCCAATTTATGTTTGGCTTGACGCAGGTACGGTACGAAACTCTGGAACGCGTTCCCAGAAAGAGCTGGTATTTCTATCAACAGGTCATCGAACAGGGAAGGATCGACTAAAATGAAGATAATCGACATGAACGTCTCGATCGGCAACAGAGACTCCAAGGGCAGAATCATCACCCCCGAGCTGTTGCTTGAGATGATGGACGATTATAGAATAGACCATGCCGTAGCCTATCACGAATATGCGCGGGCGGAACATAAGTCCGGCAACGCGCTTATGGCGGAGATCGCAAAGAACAGCGGCGGACGGATCGGTGCCTGTGCGGTCATCGATCCCTCCCTCGGCGCCGACTGCATCGAAGGGGAAGGAAGCCTTACGGAACGACTCAGAGCCTCCAATTTTGAGTGCATCCGAGTATTCCCCACCCATCTCAGAGTGGTATTTCACCCCTTTTATTGGGAGGAAGTCCTTGACGCGGCAAACGAGCTTTCTATGCCTGTTATTATCGACGAGTATTATTCTTCGGAACATATCTCCGAGATGTTTTGCCGTCTTCCCGATATGGCGGAGCAATATCCGAATGTAAAATTCGTTATTATTCGCTACGGAATCAACTGCGGCAGACATATCATGCCCCTTATCCGCAAGTGCAAAAACGTATATTTCACCATCGAAAAGATGCTGGATCATATGCAGATCGAAGAGATCTGCGAGATGGCCGGATGTGACAAATTGCTCTTCGGAAGTGAATTCCCGGAACTCCCCCCGGCGGGGACCCTCGGACTTGCGACATACGCAAATATCCCCGCGGACGAAAGGGAAAAGATTCTTTATAAGAATTGGGAGGAGATACGCTATGACCATTCGCGATGAAGCATATCAAGGGTTGCCCCTATCCTGCCCCATCATCGATGCGCACACCCATATAACTCCCTATCAGCTCAGCGGTTGGCATCAGAAATACGACCGAACCCCCACCGAGAAGATTCTTGAAGATCACGAGAGACTGGGGATCGACTGCATCGTCACCATTCCTCACCAGATCATTCAGGGACGCATGGAGGAAGCAAATCGGATCTCCGAAGATGCGATCAAGAGATTTGAGAATAAGGTCTACGCTTACATTGCGGTCGTTCCCACCTGCGGAATGGAAGCCGTGAAGCGGGAGCTTGAGAAGTATTCCAAAAACCCCGGATTTCTCGGACTGAAGTTTTTGCCCGGATTCTATCACGGGGAGCTTACCGTCCCCGAATACCGGTACGCCATGGATTTTGCCGATGAGATGGGCTGTCCGATCCTTTGTCACGTCTGGGATGACGACCCGAAACACAGTGATATTGAGAATGCGCTCAAAACTCGTCACAATATGAAGTTTATCATAGCCCATCAGGGCGGAGGCTCGGCGAAGTACACGAAGATCTCCGCTCCCATCGTAACCGATCACGAAAATGCCTACCTGGAGCTTTGCGGATCGATGGACAATCAGTTTGGGATCGAGGACATCGTTGCGATGGTCGGTGAGGACAAGGTTATTTTCGGGACGGACGCCATCAATCTTGACCCGAAATACGAGCTTGGCAAGGTGGCCTTTTCTCCCCTTGACGACAGGGTGAAGAAAAAGATCTTTGCCGAAAATTATCTGTCACTTCTTCAAGATTCCGAGATGGGGAAAATAAAGATCCTGTGATTTGGATCTTTGATCCGAACGGGAAAATCGGAAGAACCCGTTCCTGTCAAAGATTCCCCTTGCCTCTGACGGGAACGCATCTTGCGTTGTGATATTACCACGATTTCATGAATAAGGTCCTGTAATAAATGCCGGAGTGTTGCTCCAACGTTTATTACAGGACCTTATTTTATTGCGTTTAATATTCTTCGGTTACAATGGCACCTTGACGGTCGATTTCGGGAGGGGCTTCGTAAAAAAAATGTGATTTTTTTAGAAAAGCACTTGCACTTTCATCAATCCTGATATATAATGGATACAGAAGATTTTTTTGCGGTTGTCGATACAGAAAGAAACCGACAGCCGACGTTAAAAAAACGGAGGGTATTATGTTACAAGTTGTGAATCTGACCAAGGTTTACAAAACCAAGCATGGAGCCGACACCCGTGCATTGGACGGCGTAACCTTGCAATTCCCCGAAAAAGGAATGGTCTTCCTTTTGGGGAAATCGGGGAGCGGGAAATCCACCCTTTTGAACGTGTGTGGGGGATTGGACAATCCCTCGTCGGGGGAAATTATCGTAAAGGGACGGAGCAGTAAAAATTTTTCCCAAAGCGATTTTGACTCCTACCGCAAT
>JAFPBP010000295.1 GCA_017424085.1 Clostridia bacterium | reverse complement strand
GCTCCTTCTGCGGAGAGCGCATGGCTCCCGTCACCAAGGAGGATCTGACCGAAACGCTGAACATTTTCAAGGCGAATTTCCGCCGTGAAAAGATCTCCTGGATGATCGAAGCCATCGCAATCACCGCACTTACTCTTCTGCTGACGATGTTCGCATTCCTGATGATCGTCATCGGCATCACGACCGCAGAAGAGGCGCCTCTTGCCATGGGGATCGTATATCTTCTGTACCCCATTCTCTTTGCCCCCATCATCGTCATCAACTGGGCGATGACCGTCAAGGCGGGTCGCTACGAGCGCACCGTCACGGACGATCCCGCAGGCGCCGTGGAGCGGGCGGGAAACGTGGGGATCATCGTGGTTTCCGCGCTGTTCAACAACATCGCCATGATCTTCGTCATCATCAATTTCGTATACGCCAAGATCCACGAAAAGACCATCGCAAAGCTCCGCTGATCTGCAGAAAGAAGGAACGATCTCTCCATGGCAACCTGCACCCATTGCACCCGTACCGTCCCCGATGACGCAAAGGTATGCACCTTTTGCGGCAGTAAGATCTCGTCCAAAACCTCTTCCCACGCAAAGGAGGATCTGCTCTTTCAGATCCGTGAAAACATGAAGGAGGAGCAAAAGCGCTGGCGCCTGGTGGGGCTGGCTCTGACCGTGGTCGCCGCCCTTTGCCTTGCGGGAGGCGTATGGTCCTTTCTGACCGTGAACAAGATCGCGCTGGCGATCTATATCGTGCTCTTCGTCCTTTGCCTGATCTACGTGCCCGTCAATCTGATCCAATACGTGAGCATTGACGAATACGTGGGAGGCATCTATCTGGACTGCGGGCCCGCCATCCAGCGCTCCGACAGCCGCAGAAGCGCTCTGACGGCAATGTTTTTCAATCCCTGGGCAATGAAGGCGTTTTTGAAAAACCGCGCCTTCATCGACGAGCATCGCACCGCTCTGGACGAGGTTCGCAAGGATCAGGATCAGAAATACGAAAGCACGTTCCGCAATGACCTTCTTCACGGAAGCAGATACTGAACGAAAAATCCCTTCAAAATTTCGGAAGGAGCGATTCCTTCCGAAATTTTTTTGCTTTTTTCGGGCACTTCGGGGATTTTCCGCCCCGTGGGGGCTTGATTTTTTAAGGAAATTGTGGTATACTGTAGAATAAGATAGTATGCAAAAATGAAAACCTCACAACGGAGGAACGATTATGTTTATTGACAGCACAAGACTTCACCTCAAGGCAGGCAACGGCGGAAACGGCTGCGTTGCCTTCCACAGAGAAAAATACGTGGCGGCAGGCGGTCCCGTGGGCGGGGACGGCGGAAAGGGCGGCGACGTGGTATTTCTGGTGGACAAAAACCTGAACACGCTGGAAAGTCTGCGCTATACCCATACCCTTTCGGCAAGAAACGGAGAAGACGGAAAGGGCGAAAAGATGTACGGAAAATCCGCCGAGGATCTGATCATCAAGGTCCCTCTGGGAACGCTGATCAAGGACGCGGAGTCGGGTCAGGTCATCAAGGACATGAGCGACGAGGAGCCTTATATTCTCTGCAAGGGAGGCAGAGGCGGTTGGGGAAACCGTCACTTTGCCACCCCCACCCGTCAATGCCCCCGCTTTGCCCGTCCCGGCATTCCCGGCGAGGAAAAGGAAGTTATTCTTGAAATGAAGCTCATTGCCGACGTGGGGCTGATTGGATTTCCCAACGTGGGCAAATCCACCCTGCTTTCGGTGGTCAGCGCCGCACGTCCCAAGATCTCCAATTATCATTTCACCACCCTGATCCCCAATCTGGGCGTAGTGCCCGTAGATCGGGAGCAATCCTTCGTCATGGCGGACATCCCCGGTCTGATCGAGGGGGCCTCGGACGGTGCGGGATTGGGGCACGATTTTCTGCGCCACATCGAACGTTGCCGCCTTCTGGTCCATCTGGTGGACGTTTCGGGGGAAGAGGGTCGGGAGCCCATCGAGGATTTCGAGATCATCAACAAGGAGCTGGCGCGCTTCTCCCCCGAGCTGGCGAAGCGCCCCCAGATCGTGGTCGCCAACAAGATCGACGCCTCCATCGAGGAGCAGATCGACGAGCTGAAGACCTACGTGGAAGAAAAGGGATACCCCTTCTACGCCATCTCCGCCGCCGCTCATCTGGGCACGCGGGAGCTGGTCATGGCGATCTGGAACGCCGTACAAGCCCTGCCTCCCATCAAGGTCTACGAGACCGAATACGTGGAGCCCGAATCCCTGATCGATCCCAGAGATCATTCGGTCAGGATCTCCCGTCTGGACGGAAGCTACTGGGCGGTGGAGGGCGAATGGCTCCTTCGGATCATGCGTGGCATCAACTTCGGAGAATACGAATCCCTGCAGTATTTCCAGCGCATTCTGCAGAACGAGGGCGTCATCAAGGAATTGGTGAAGGCCGGCGTCAAGGAAGGCGATACGGTAGATATCTACGGGTTTGAATTCGATTTCGTATATTGAGGTCTGCAATGAAAGCATTTCACGTGATTCTCATTCTTCTCTCGGTGCTGATCCTTTTGGGCGTCAGCGGATGGTTTGCCTATCGGGAGGAATGGATCTTTCCCGAAACCGAGGTCGTTCCCTATCCCGCGAGTCTGACGCAGGTCACCCCCTCGGAGTCTGCCCCCGAAGGGCTTTCCGAGCTTTGGAAAAGCGTGCTGAAGCAGGCTCTTCCCGTTGCGGATCAAGGACAGCCCGACGGAACGGAGATCCCCTTGCAGATCCGAACCGTGGGAGGAAAATTCAAGGGCGCATATTTGCTTCGCGTGTGCAGTATGATGAACCGTGAGGCGTATCTCAAAAACGTGGAAACCAACGAATGGTTCCGTCTCTCCGCCTCGGATTTCGAAGCCTTTCTCAGCCACGAGGTCTTTTCCGACCTTCCCCGCAAAAGGCTTCCCGACCCAAAGATCACCCTTCTGGGCGATTGGATCGAGCTTCCCTTATCCGGCCTTCCCATGAAGCAGACAATCTGTCTCATGAAGCCCGACGGAACCTTTGAGGAGTATTCCGTGGACAACTCAGGCGCGGACTTCGATATGCCGGAGCCTCCCGTCTTCCGCGGCGAGGAGATCCCCGAGCGGATCGCCGTTTCCGCACAGGTCAAGCCCGACGCATGGTCGCTGGAGATCCTTCACGATTTCACGGTGATCACAGAGCTGACCCGCGTGGACGAATCCAAGCTGTTTCTGCCTGCAGAGGGCGGAACCTATACCTATAAGCTCACCGCCCATTGGGATCTGAGCACCCATCGGGATTGGTACGGAGAGGCGGAATATGAATTTCACTTTACCGTTCTTTCGCAAGCAGAAGCCCATTCGTGATCTTCCGCCCTACGAGAGGGGCTTGTATTACGAATCCTTCGCCTGCAATTATCTGAAAAAGCACGGCTACGTCATCCTTGACCGCAACGTGAAGGGACCTGCCAAGAGCGAGATCGACATCGTTGCGAAACAGGGAGACCTGCTGGTCTTCGCAGAGGTCAAGGCACGGCGAAAGCACACGCTCTATCTTCCCCTGCGAAGCATCGACGCCCGCAAGCGCAGCGCTCTGCAACGGGCGGCACGGTCGTATTTGCGGGATCTCTCCCAAAGCGGCGTGGATCTCGACGAAATCACGGTCCGCTACGACGCCATCACCGTTTCCTTCGATCGGGAGGGGGTTCCCCGCTCCCTGGATCATTACGAGAATTTTCTGGAGGAAGAGGCATGAGAGTTTTCGACCTGCATTGCGATACGGCAAGCGTATTTTATAAAAAGAATCTCCCCTTTGATAACAATGAAACTCACATCCGCAAAAGCACCGTGGGGCAGATCGAGCTGACCCAATGCTTTGCGGTGTTCTTCGACGACCGCAAGGAGAATCCCCGTGCGGAGGAAACGCTTCACCGCGTGGTCGATACGGTCTTTCCCCAATGGAACGGAACCAACGTCACCCCCATTCTGACGGTGGAGGGCGGCGGCGTTCTGGCAACGAGGGAGAGCTGGATCTCCGATCTGGCGGCGCTGGGATGCCGCATGGTCGGGCTCACCTGGAACGGAGTCAATCCCTTGGGGACGGGCGCCGCCACCGACGACAAAGCCCCTCTGACCGAAATGGGCAGAGATGCGGTGCGGGAGATCCTCGCTCGCGGCATGGCGGTGGACGTATCCCACCTGTCGGCAAAGGGCACGGAGGAGATCCTGAGTCTGACCGACAAGCCCATTGTGGCGTCCCATTCCAACGCCCGCGCCGTGACCGACCACGTGCGCAATCTGTCCGACGAGGTCGCCGCGGAGATCTTCCGAAGAGGAGGGCTCGTGGGGCTGAATCTTTGCCCCTTCTTTTTGGGGTCGGGAACCGTCACCACCGATGACGCAGTGCGCCACGCGGAGCACTTTCTCGCCCTGGGAGGCGAGCATGGGCTTGCTTTGGGCGGAGACTGGGACGGGGCTCCCCTGCCCGCCGATATGACCGATTTTTCCTCGGTTTCGCTGTTGTACGATAAATTCGTCGCCGCCTTCGGAAAGACGATCGGCGACCGTATTTTTTACGAAAATGCCCAGGGCTTTTTCGGCATCTGAACTCATCCCGAAAGGAGACATTCCATGGCGCTTTACACCATGGCGGACCTGCATCTTTCCTTCTCCACAGCCAAACCCATGGACGTGTTCGGAGACCGCTGGAAGGATCACCCCGAAAAGATTGCCCAACGCTGGCAGCTGACCGACCAAGACACCATCGTCCTGCCGGGCGATTTCTCCTGGGCAATCGACCTGAACGAGCTGCGGGCGGACATGGCGTTTCTCGACGCTCTGCCCGGAAAAAAGATCTTATCCAAGGGAAACCACGATTACTGGTGGGAGACCATGGCGAAGCTGAACCGTTTCATCGCCGACTATCCCTCGGTCTCCTTCCTGCACAACAACTCCTACACGGTATGCGGTGCGGGAATCTGCGGAACGCGGGGCTGGACGCTGGAGACCTCCGACGAGGACGAAAAGGTCTTAAATCGCGAGGTGGGGCGGCTTCGGACCTCCCTGCAGCAGGCAAAGGCTCCACCCATCGTATTTCTGCACTATCCCCCCATTTTCGGGGATCTGCGCTGTGAGCCCATCCTTGAGGTTATGAAGCAGTTCGGTGTGACCGAATGCTATTACGGACACCTGCATGGGGCGGGCGCCGCGGCGTTGGCGTTCGAGGGGGAATCCGACGGCATCACCTTCCGTCTGATTTCAGCGGATCATCTGGACTTCACCCCCGTAAAAATCCGAGAGTGACGGGACTTCTTGCCATTTTCTCAACAATTCTGCGACAAGATTTCAAACTTTGCGCGCAAGGTATGGAAATATGAGAAAGAATGTGGTATAATGTCCCGTGCGGTATAAATACTGAGATAAATAAATGCATATAAATTCCAAGGAGTAAAAGTCATGAAATTAGTGAACAAAAACGAAGTGGAAAAGAACGTTGTAGAACTTGAAATTTCCGTCCCCGCCGACGAATTCGAGGCTGCCGTACAGGCATCCTACCGCAAGAACGTTGGCAAGGTCAACATTCCCGGGTTCCGCAGAGGCAAGGCTCCCCGCCGCATCGTCGAAAAGATGTACGGCGAAGGCTTCTTCTGGAACGACGCAGTGGACGCTCTCTATCCCGCCGCTTACGAAGCTGCCGTGAAGGAAGCCGCCATCGTTCCCGTGGACCGCGCTGACATTGAAATCACCGAGATCGGTGCCGATAAGGGCTTCACCTTCAAGGCGAAGGTCACCGTAAAGCCCGAGGTTTCCGTGAAGGAATACAAGGGTCTGAAGGTTGAAAAGCCCTCCACCGAGGTTACCGAGGACGATATCGCCAACGAGATCGCAGGCTATCAGCGCCGCAACTCCCGTATGATCGACGTGGACGACCGTGCCGCTGAGCTGGACGACTCCGTCACCTTCGACTTTGAAGGCTTTGTCAACGGCGAAGCATTCGAAGGCGGCAAGGCAACCGACTTCCAGCTGAAGCTGGGCTCCGGTCAGTTCATCCCCGGCTTCGAGGATCAGATGGTCGGCAAGAAGATCGACGAGGAATTCACCGTCAACGTTACCTTCCCCGAGGAATATCACGCAGAAGAGCTGAAGGGCAAGCCCGCTGAATTCAAGTGCTGCATTCATAAGATCCAGAAGGAAGAGCTCCCCGAGGTAGACGACGAATTCGTGAAGGACATCAGCGATTTCGATACGCTGGATGCGTTCAAGGAAGACGTTGCCAAGAAGATCGCAGAGCGCAAGGAAGCCGAAGCAGACCGCGAGGTCGGCGACAAGCTGGCTGAAATGATCGCCGATCTGGTGGAAGCCGAGATCCCCGAATGCATGTTTGAGAACGAGATCAACGCTTCTCTCAACGATTTTGCTCAGCGCATGACCTCTCAGGGCATGAACATGGAGCAGTACATGCAGAT
>JAFPBP010000294.1 GCA_017424085.1 Clostridia bacterium | reverse complement strand
CACCCGAATCTTCTTTTTACTCATGTGGCATCACTCCTTATACATATTTTATCACATTCCCTCTCTGATGTCAATAGATTATAAAAAAAATCCCTTGAAGTCCTCGGACCTCAAGGGATCATTTCATTTAAGCCATGGGAACATAAACCGAACCGTGCAAAATGGCGAAGATTACGGCAACCAGCGTGAACGCCGCACCGACGAAGAAAAGAAATCCGTACCCGCGGGGACGTTTTTCTTGCTTGCGCTGCTTGAAATCGTAATAGGTTTCATGCTTTCTCTTTGCTCCGACGAAGGGGATCAATCGATCCTTTGCCTGGGAGAAGGCATAGGCTAATCCGTCGAAAAAGCCGTCTGCGCTGACCCAGATCAACGCCGCAAACATCATCAGGATCACTCCGGGGATGGTGAATGCGTTGGCAAGAATGCGATAGCGCTCCACCAGCGTGGGGGCATCCCAAAACTCGTAGTTCAAAAGAACCAGAAGGGTCACGCCGCCCGCACTCAGAGTCGTAATTCCGTACTTGAGCAGGTTTTTGGTCAGGTTGTTCATAAACCGAGTTCCTTGCGGTAGGCTTCTTCCTCCGCATCGTTGCAGTAGACGAAGTGTCCGGGCTTCAGCTCACGGGTAGAGGGCTTGTTCTCGGAGTAATCGTGGACTGCGGCAGGATTGTAGGTAATTCTCTGACGCTGCTTCTCGTGGTGAGGATCGGGCAGAGGAATTGCCGACAGGAGAGACTTGGTATAGGGATGCAGGGGATGGGCGAACAGCTCTTCCGAGGACGCCAATTCCACCATCTTACCGTGGTACATAACGCCGATACGGTCGGAGAAGTATTTGACCACCGACAGGTCGTGGGCGATGAAGAGAATGGTCAGACCCAGAGTGTCTCTCAGCTCGTTGAGCAGGTTGATGACCTGCGCCTGAATGGAAACGTCCAGAGCGGAGATGGGCTCGTCGGCGATGATCATATCGGGACGCATGATCACCGAGCGAGCGATACCGATTCTCTGCTTCTGACCGCCCGAGAATTCGTGGGGATAGCGCCCCGCGTGCTCCCGAACCAGACCGACCAGCTCCAGAATTTCGTAGACCTTTTCTTCGATGTACTGCTTATCCTTGATCCCGTTAATGACCAGACCTTCGGCAATCAGCTCCTTGACGGTCATACGGGGGTTGAGGGAGGCAACGGGGTCTTGGAAGATCATCTGGATCTTGGTGATCAGCTTGGTCTTCTTCGCCACGTTCAGATCGTGACGGAATTTCTTCTTCAGGGCGGGGAGCTCTTCGGGAGAAGCGTTCTTCATCTTCTCCTCGTACTCCGCCTTCACCTGCGCCACCAGCGTTGCGGCATAGTCGCGGTCGCTGTATTTGGAGTCGTGCTTCGCAGAGGCGATCTCCGCTTTATTCTTGGCGATGATCTCAGCCAGCTCGGCTTTCTTTGCGGCGATCTGAGCATCGTCGGCACCGTTTGCCTTCAGAGCCTTGATCTCGTCGCCGATGCGCTGCTTTGCTTCCTTGATGGCATCGCGGTAGGAGCGGGTTCCTGCGGTGACGCGCTGACCCTTGAAGTAAACGCTGCCCGAGGTGATGTCGTAGATCTTGATGATGGAACGGCCCGTGGTGGTTTTTCCGCATCCGGATTCACCCACCAGACCGAAAACCTCGCCCTTCTTGATGTCAAAGCTGACGTCGTCTACGGCTTTGTTTTCGTATTTTCCCGAGCGGAAGTATTGACAGAGGTGTTCTACGCGAAGGAGAACTTCATCGTTGCGTTCTTCAGGCATTTTCGTTTCCTCCGTTCTTTTTCTTCATGCGCTCAATGCGGTCGGTGATGATGTGGGGAGGCTCCGCCTTGGGAGCATCGGGATGGAGCAGCCAGGTTGCCGCCCAGTGGCTGGGAGTAACCTCAAACTGCGGGGGCTGCATTTCGAAATCGATCTTCAATGCGTACTTGTTGCGGTCCGCAAAGGCATCGCCCACGGGGGGATAGATCATGTTGGGGGGAGTTCCGGGGATGGCATCCAGCTTCTCGTTGGTGTCCAGATCGGGCATGGAGGAGAGGAGCGCCCAGGTGTAGGGATGACGGGGATCGTAGAAGACGTCGTCTGCCGTGCCGTATTCCACGATCTTGCCTGCGTACATAACCGCGATCTTATCCGCAATGTTGGCAACGACGCCAAGGTCGTGGGTGATGAAGATAACGGTCAGGTTGCGTTCTCTCTTCAAACGGTTGATCAGCTCCAGGATCTGCGCCTGAATGGTCACGTCCAAAGCGGTGGTGGGCTCGTCGCAGATGAGGATGTCGGGGTTTGCGGAGAGGGCGATGGCGATAACGATACGCTGTCTCATACCGCCCGAGAATTCGAAGGGATACTGGTTGAAGCGGATGCGGGGCTCGTCGATGCCGACCTCGTCCATGAGCTTGATCGCCTGCTCCTTTGCCATACGCTTGGTCAGCTTGTAAACCACCTGAGATGCCTTCGCCTTCAGATAGTCGATCAGCGCGATGGCACGGGCATTCATGTCCACGTTGGCGGCGTTTGCTACGTCGGCTTCGTATTTCTTCTGCAGGGTATCAATGATCTTAACGATGTTGCCGATCAGATCGTCCAGATCGTATACGACCTTGGGAACGACCTTCCAATCTACGGTCTTGCCCTTGGCGATCAGAGCCTCACGCTTCTTGCTCTGACGCTCAAAGCGGGCTTCCTCCTTGGGATTGTTGACCACAGCCTTGAAGTACTTGGCAACGGCGCTTTCCAGAGCGGAGGCGAAGGTGTAAGCGGTGGAATCCTTGTTGGTATCCAGACGGTCGATGGAGGCGTTGACTGCATCTGCCGCCTTCTTGACCTGCTCCTTGGCAGACTTCTTATCCAGATTTCCTGCGGCAAAGTATGCGCGGATTTCGGGAAGAAGCGCAAGAACGGCTTTCTTTGCTTCCACGGAGTTATCAAAGGAGTGCTTGACCCCTGCGGTTTCCATCTGAATGAATTCCTTCATGAAGTTGTCATCCAGATATTTCAGGGTGGTTTCGTTCAGCTGCTCCACGGGCGTTTCGGTGAGGTTGACACCGGGGTTCTTCATGGAGTAATAGCCGATACGGAAGAAGTTGGGACGGGTAGACTCGATCAGTCCCTTCAGCAGGGAGGCGATGGTTTCCAGCGTTGCGTCAACGGCGGTCAGATCGTTGTTGGTCTTCTCGTTGTATGCCTTGGCGGCAGAAGCAACGTCGGCTGCAAGAGCGGCGATCTGCTCGTCCTTGCCTACGGTCAGAAATCCGTTCTTGATCTGCTTCAGCTTCTTGGAGATGTCGTTCAGACCGTCCTTGATGTTGACCTTCTGCTTTTTCTCAACCAGGAAGCGGAATTCCACGATGTCCGCGTTCAACTCTTCTGCACGGTTGTACGCTACGTTGTAGTCTTCCTCCAGACGGATGGCTTCCACGTTGAATTTGTCGAAGGTGGAGATCATTTCGTTGATCTTGCCCTCGGCTTCCTTGCCGAATACGGCGATCATGTTTTCCTTCAGCAGAGCCAGGATCGCATTGAACTCCTTGCGGGAGGACTTGCGTGCGGCTTTGTTTTTCAGGAGCATTGCCTCGGTGATCTGAGGACCGACCTTGACGATGCGGTTCAATGCAGACAGAGGATCCTGGAAGATCATGGCGATCTTGTCGCCGCGGATCTGCTGCATATCCTCCTCGGGAACCTTGAGCAGGTCCTTACCGTCGAAGAGGATCTCGCCGCCCTCCACGATGGAGTTTCCTGCCAGAATGCCGAGGATGGCTTTGGAGGTGACCGATTTACCGGAGCCCGATTCGCCTACGATGGCTAAGGTCTCGCCCCGCTCCAGATCAAAGGAGATGTCACGTACCGCCTTCAGCGTACCGCCTTGGGTACGGAAGGAGATCTTAAGATTTTTAACTTCAAGAATCTTATCCATACGATCAATCCTCCACGCCGCGCAGAGACGGGTTAAACGCATCGCGCAGGCCGTTGCCGAACAGGTTGAAGCAGATCATCAAGAGCGAGATGATGATTGCGGGGAAAATCATCAGGTGGGGGTAGTTGGTCCAGATGGAGCTTGCGTCGGACAGCAGAGTTCCCAGCGAGGTCATCTTGGAGCCGCCCAGATTGACGATGCCGAGGAAGGAAAGCATACTTTCGCTGAAGATAACGCCGGGGATGACCAGAACCGAAGAGGTGATGATGGTACCGAGGCAGTTGGGGAAGATGTGCTTCCAGATCACGCGGCTGTCCTTTGCGCCCAGAGTTCTTGCCGCCATAACGTATTCCTGATTCTTAAAGCGGTAGAACTGGGTACGAACGCGGCTTGCGGTGCCGATCCAGCCGGTCACCACGAAGGCGAAGAGCAGGCTGGGGATGGGACCCGCCTTCTGTGCCAGATGGATCTGGAACAGGGTTGCCACGATGATGAAGGGAATGCCCGAAAGGATCTCGGCGATTCGCTCCATGACCAGGTCAACCACGCCGCCGTAATAGCCCTCGATGGCACCGTAGATGGCGCCCAGAATGAAGTTGATGACCGACACGAAGACGGCAACCAACAGGGAGAGACGGATACCGATCGCCATGCGCAGGGCCAGGTCGTAGCCCTGAGAGTCGGTGCCGAAAATGTATTCGGGCTCGAATCCGTTGAGGTAGCGATAGTAGTTGTAGTAGAGAACGCGGACCTTATACTGCGCGGTGTTTACGTCGCCGCCGCCCGTATAAACGTGGTAGACAAGGTTGCCTTCCGCATCGCGCATATAGTTGTCTTCAAAGACCATATCCTCGGAATAGGGGATCTTGGATCCGTCTGCTTTGACGGGATTCAGCTTTGCGTCGGCCTTGTACCAATAGTTTGCGTTGGTCTTGTCCGCGCAGAAGTCGTTTTCCTCAACCAGAGGGAAGAGGATGTGCAGACCCGTTTCTTCCTCGTAGGCGCGGATCTCGGCGAATTTGCTCTGCTCGATCTGGATGTAGCGGAAGCCCACCTCCAGATAGGTGTCGATCACGGCGTTGTAGGTGATCTTGTTGGTAACCTTATTGTCACGAATGTTTTTCAGCTCCAGAATGGGCTGATATTTCTTATCGGACTTATTTGCGGCAACGGTATTGCCGTCATATCCGTCAGCACCCACGCCGATGGCGAGGGAAAGCATGTAGCCGCGCTCGTTGAAGGCACGCTCCACGCCGCCCGTGGCGATGCCGAATTGGCTCAGGAACACGTTGCGGGGGCTCATCTTCGCGTAGTAGGGATCCATGAAGGTGGAATCGTAGCGGGTGTTGAGCATGGGGGTGAAGATGGCGAAGAGGACGATGCAGATGATGATGATCGCTGCCAGAATGGAAGCCTTGTTCTTGCGGAAGCGCAGCCAGGCATCCTTGAAGTATCCGATGGGCTTATCGTCGAACTTCTTATCGGAGATGCGGTCGCCCGTGTGAGCGAAGGCGAATTTCTCCTTGGGGATCAGGGGAAGATTTTTATTTTCGATGCTCATGTTATTTTTCCCCCATTCTGATCTGCGGATCAATGAATCCGTAGCTGATGTCTACTACGATCCCTGCCAGCAAGCCGACGAAGGTGTAGAAAATACTGTCTGCCATGAATACGTCGTAGTCCAACTGCTGGATGGACTGAACGAACAGCTGACCGACGCCGGGGATGGAGAAGATCTTTTCGATGATCATCGAACCGCCCAGAATCCCGATGAAGCTGGAAATAATCATGGGGAGAATGGGAACCATGGCGTTTTTCAGCGCGTGGCGGGTGGTTGCCTGTGCGCGGGTCAGACCCTTGGTGCGCGCCAGAAGCATGTAGTCGGAGGTGAGGGTCTCGGTCAGCTCCGCACGGGTGAAGCGGCACAATCCCGCAATTTCACCGAAGGACAAAGCCATGATGGGCAGGATCATACTGTAGAACATTTTTGCGGAGAACCAAGAGCCGTCTGCGTCCGCCAGAGAATACATAACCTGGGGGAACCAGTCCAACTTGAAATAGAATATATACTGAACCAGGAACGCGTAAACGTAGGAGGGGATGGATACGAAGAGCATAACCCCCGTACTGATCACGTGGTCCTGCCATCTGTTCTTCTTAATGGCGGCAATGATGCCGAAGCAGATTCCCAGAGGAATCGAAATCAAGAGAGAATAAAAGTTTACCAAAACGGTGGGGAGAAGGCCGTTGAGCAGAAGCTCAAAGGCGGGCCTGTTTACGGAAATCTTCCAGGATGTTCCGAAGTCAAGCTGCGTAAAGATATTTTTTAAATAAATTCCGTATTGCACCAAAAGAGGCTTGTTATAGCCCAACGCCTCCCAGCGTGCTTTGATTACTTCCTGCAGATTCTTTTCCTGAGGAAGCTCCTGAGGCAAAATTCTGATGAGCATAAAGCAGATCGTCGTGATGATGAAAAGCGTGAAGACCATCAGAAACAGTCGTTTAAGAACGTATTTCAATTTGCCCATTTTCTGTCACTCCTTTTCGGTCAGCTTATCAAATTCAGATTCGGTAAACCGCCGAAATTTTTATGCGGCAAATCTACCCATACCAACGGTTTTTCATTGAGTTTTGGGCAACTGCCCGAATCTTATGCGAATCTTGAAGAGAGGGATAAACGGAGACAATGGGGGGAGTTTGTCTCCCCCCATCGTCAAACAAACGTGGTTAAACGAATGAATTATTGATAATCCAGTTCGCCGTTTTCACCGATCTGACCGGCAACGAATGCAGCCCAGTCAGCATCATCGTAAGTGTAGTCCATCAGACGCAGACCGCCGAAACCGTACATAATGTTGTACTCTTCGGTGTAGTAGGAGCACTGATAGGACAGCATGGAGCAGATGGTGGTAGCGCAAAGAGGAATACGGTAGTAGGTCTTCAGGAAGGCTTCTTCCAGCTGAGCGGTGATTTCCAGCTTCTCAGAGTTGGACAGGCCGGCATAAGGACCGGTACCGATCATAGACTTGGACCAAGCCTGCCAGGTCATGGTAACGTCCTTACCGTCAACCTTCAGAGTGAGGGTATCCTTGGTGGGATCGTAGCAACCAGTTTCGTTGACGGTGTACTCATCGGGATCCATGTAAACCTGGAAGTTACGGAAGGGATAGAAGGCAGCGCCGCCCCAAGCACCGTAACCAATAGCGTATTCGCCCTTGGGAACGTCGCCGTAACGGTCCTGAATGTTGCCGACAGCTTCAAGAGTGATCTTGCCGAAGCCGGAGCCTTCGATGGCAGCGTTGATGTACTTGTTCATCAGTTCCAGCTGCTTGTTGTCATCGGAGGTCAGAGCACCCTTAGCCCAACCGATCTTGATGGTGATGGCGTCGCCTGCCTTGTACAGGTTAGCGGCAACCAGCTCGTCGCAAGCGGTCTTCATGAGAGCCTTAGCTTCTGTGAGGTTGTAGCCGGAGATGGACTTGTAAGCAGCCTCGAGGGTTTCGTAAGCCTTACCTGCGCCGTATTCAACACCGTACAGGTTGCAGATAGCCTGCATAGCAGCATCGGTGGCACGGTACTGGGATTCGGGACCGGAAACGCCGTCGTTCTTATCGTCATCATAGATGTCGTAGTAGTAGAGGCTGTTCAGGAGAGCGTAAGCGGGCTTGTAGGACTGAGTAGCGGTAACGAACTCAGTACGGTCGATAGCCAGAGAGAAGGCCTTACGGAAGTTGGTGTTGGAGAGAACAACGCTGTTGGTGTTGCCCTTGCTCTTGTCCATTTCCTTCAGAGCATCGATGCCGGTGTTGAAGAAGAAGGACATGGTGTAGGTTTCGTCAACCTTGTAGAGCTGCTCGGAGAGGTTGTAGGTGGAGAGCTCTTCTGCGGAGGGAGACCACTCGGAGAGTTCGCCCTTCAGGAATGCAGCCTTAGCTGCTGCTTCATCAAGAACGTCGATGACGATCTTGGTGGTCTTATACTGCTGACGCTTCTGGCCGTCAACTTCGAAGTTGGTGTAGGAGACGAGCTTGCCGTCTTCTTCAGTCCAACCGTACCAGTTTTCGTTCTGAACGAAAACAACCTGCTTCTTGTCTTGGAGAGATGCCATCTTGTAGGTACCGTAGGACATGGTGGTTTCCTTGGAGGTACCGTACTTGGTGGTAACCAGAGCACCGGAGTAATCCTTCAGTTCATCGTACAGGGGTACGTAAACCAGCCAGGTGTCGGTGCAAGCGGTGAGGAAGTAGTTGTATCCGATAGCGGTCTGGCAGACGTAACGGATGGTGTAATCGTCAACCTTGTACAGACCTACGCCATCGAACTTGAAGCCCATGTTTTCGTTGGTCTTGTATACGAGAATGTAGGAGGAGTACTGAGCGCCGACTTCCAGATATGCAGCGTAAGCAGCATAGAGGTCTGCAGCGGAGACCCAGTCGCCGCTCTCGCCTTCCTTCACGGAAACGTCACGGTACTTGGTGGTATCGGTAACAGGAACGTACTGGGGGCAAGCCTTGCCGTTGGCGTCAACGCAGCCTTCAGCGCCCAGACCCCAGAAGCCGTGCATATCGAGGTACAGGGTAACGCCTGCAGCGATAGCGTCGGCATTGGTCTTGTAGCCGCTCAGAGGAACGTAGAAGCCTTCGTCCTTGGAGTAGTAGTAGTTGAAAGCACCTGCCAGAGCGGACTCACCGGAGAGGTACAGGTTCGCACGGTAGTTCTTCATGTCGGGATCCAGAAGACGAAGCATGGATTCCATGTAGCTGTCCGCATTGATTGCAGTGCCGTTTTCCCACTTAGCGTTGGGATTCAATGCGATTTCGAAGACGTAGCCTTCGGTAGCGGTGGTCTGACCGGCGGGAAGGGTTACCTTGTACTTGGTCAGATCATCCTGATGATCCTTGGTAACGTCGGTGATGGCGGTAGCCATTTCAAAGACCCACTGATAAATGCCCTTCTCGGAATCGAGGATGGACATATCAACGAAGGGAGAGGAGACGTAGCCAAGCATGGAATTGTCGGCGTTGGTATCCCAAGTGTGGGGATTCCAGTTGGAGCCGAGCGCGGTGGCGTAAGATCTGTAAGTATACTCATCGGTGCCGGCGGGCTTTTTCACACAGCCGGTGGACAGAAGAACCGTGAGCATCATCGCTGCGATGATCGCAATACTTACGACCTTGTTTACAGTTTTGCTCATTGCAAAAACCTCCATAAATTTTTTTGCACGTATCGTGCGTTTAACAAGAACACTACGAAAACATTTCGTAATGAAAGCCCCAAACGGCTAAGGGCTTTCACAACAAAACATTTTGCGTGCATATTCTTATGGTATATTATATCATAGACCCCGCTCTTCTTCAAGAGTGTTTTTTGAGATGTAAAAAAAAAAACCGACATTTGACACTCTTGCGCCATAATTGCACCGATGCGGTTCGATGTTTTTTGATATCCTTCTCCGTTTTCCTTGATCCCACTTAAAGAGATTTGGCATTGCTTTCTACCTATTACAATTTAAGGGCGTGTCGAATTCTTGAGGAAGACGGGTTTTGAAAAAGTTTTCAATTTTTTCCGACTCATCCCCTTGCATTTTTCGGGAATCTATGCTATAATAATGAGGTTATAAAGAATATCGGGGTGTAGCGCAGTTGGTAGCGCGCTTGGTTCGGGACCAAGAGGCCGGGCGTTCAAGTCGCCTCACTCCGACCAACAAAAAACGCACTTTTGTCTACCGACAAAGGTGCGTTTTTTGAATGATGTTTGCCTGCGGCAAATGATGTTGGCTTCACCAATGATGACGGCTTCGCCTAATGATGCGTGGCTTCGCCACATTTGGGGGCAAACATCGCATCATTGCGGCACGAAGTGGCGCAACATCATATTTGCGAAGCAAATGCATCATATCGCCGCAAGGCGATGCATCATTTGAGCCAATTCCAATTTATCGAGTGGCACACTTGGTGTACTTTTAGTCGTTCTTACCTTCCTTGTATCTCATCACGCTTTAGCGTGCATCTCCCTGCGGCTTGATGAGATACAACACTTCGTGTTGATGATATGCAATTCCTATGGAATTGATGCTATACAAGGCTTCGCCTTGATTGAAAAAAGCACTTATGATAACGAATAAATCGTTTGTCGTAAGTGCTTTTGCTTTATACAACTTTCTCCGAAAGGGATGAATTGACGCGCTGCGTTATAAATTGAAGCCTCTCGGCTTCAATTTGAAAGCCGTGTTTTCATGAGTTGCCCCTCTTTTCATGCCGCAGGTATTCCATTATTTTAGTCTATCGTAATTTCGGTCAATTCCCGATTGAACAGGGCGCCCGCCCAATAGTTGGGCTTTCCGTGGAAGGGTGCGTCCTTGTACATATGGCAATGCCCCGCAAAGAAGCCCTTGATCATGGGCTCGTTGCCCAGATACTCGGTGATCTTGAAGCTCAGCTCGATCTCTTCCTCCGTATATCCGTAGCGCTGCAAGTGCCCGCGATACCGTTCGGTGCAGCATTCCACGGGGGCGTGGGAGAAGACCAGAATGGGATACCCCTTCGCCACCTCTGCCTGGAATTTTTCGTAAATGTCCTTCGTCCAGGCAAGAAGCGCGTTATCCACCGTGATCAGATTTACTCCGCCCACAATGCGGCTGTCAAAGCCGATGTCGTGCTTGAAGATCGATTGCAGCTCGTCCCACATTTCTTCCTTCGCCGCGATGCATTCGTGGGTGCGGACCTGATGCCGCTCCACCTGCAGGTATTCGTGGTTCCCGATGCAGAACATGAAATCCCGATCCTTGAAGATCCGCCGCATCTCGTCAAAGTTTCCTTGGGACACGTTATCCACCACGTCTCCCGTGATTACGGTGCAATCGAAGCTTTTTCCGTAATCCAGCGCTTCCTCCAGCAGCTGAGCGGGGGTGGATCCCGAAACGTCGAATACGGGCTGTCGCCACGCCGCAAACGCCTTGTGGGCGTCGCTTTCGTCGTCGTTGGCAAGAACGATGTGAATATCGGTCAGGTGTAGGATTCGAATGGGCTTTTCCAGCCCCAGATGTACATGGACCTTACTTGAATTCCACATGATTGAAGGCTCCTTCCGTCGGGTTTTCTTTATTATATCACAAAAAGGCACAAATGTAAATACGGTTTCGATTCTTTTTTCGGAAACCCGTTGGTTGAAAACCAAAGAATATGCCGTTCCTCTCCTTTTCGGAAGAGAAACGGCACGGTCTCATTTTTTCAGCAGGGGAAGCTCGGTCATTCTCAGCTTTGCGCATCCGTAGGGATAAAGCTCTACGGTCTCCTCGGCGCTCAGCGCCTTGCGGGAGTTGGGCGTTACCGCGCAGACCGAGGTGTAGTGGGGGTGGTGACCCCAGTCGATCTTCTTGACCTTCGCCTTCAGCACCAGGGGAGGATTCTGAGAGGAGAAGGGAATCTCGGTCCGCTCCCGTTCCTCCGCCGTGAAGGTGTTGGCGGCATAGCCGTAATTCCAATCGGAGGTGGGGCGGTATTCGTAGTCGCAGTAGGGGTATTTTCGCTCCACGCCGTTGGAGACGTATTCCTTCTTCACCGCATCGTAGGCGATGGGCAGGGCAAAGACCAGAGAACCGTAGCGGACGGTTTTGAGATTGTGGGGACGGCTCTCCAAGCGGGGCTGAATCGAATATTCAACAAAAATACTCTTTTTGTCGCCCGCCTTCAGCTTCAGCACGATCTCCTTGGTGCGCTTATTTGCCCCGTTCACCTTCAGATCCTTCGCAAAGGAGGGGATGCGGATGCGGAGGGTGAAATCCTGCTTCGCCTCGATCTCGTAGGTGAAGATCGAGCGGAAGGGATATTCGGTGGACAGGTTGATCTTCGCCTTATCGCAATCGAGGGTCGAGGGGATGGGCAGGGCGTTGATGATCTCGCCGTCACGGTGCATAAAGGCGGAAATCGCCAGCTTGGGCCAGCCTTGTCCGTGATCTGCGGTACAGCAGCCGTAGTTGGGCTCCAATCCGAACATGCCCGAATCTCTGCGGTTGGTGCGCCAGATGGGGTTCGCGCGGAACTCAGAGCAGCAGATCTGATTGCTCTGCTGATCGTACTGATGAGTCCACATATCGTCGGAAATGGTGGCGGGCAGGGCGTTAAAGGCGACCAGCTCCAGCCGCTCCGCCCACTTGGGATCTCCCGTGCAGGCGTAAAGATGCTCAAAGGAATACATCAATTCAACAACGCCGCAAAGCTCGGTTCCCTGTACGGGGCTCAGCCCCGCCAGATGCTCGTCTCCCGTGAAGGTTCCCACGGGCATGCCGTTGTTCTCCATGAGGATGCGATAGCGATTTTCCGCCACGTCCCGATAGTCCTCCTGCAGGAAATCGTGGCTGACTGCCTCGGATTTCAATTGCATGGCGATGTTGACCACATGGGACTCCTGGGTGGGAGTATATTCGTAGGGCGTTTTGAAAATATGCAAATATTGATCGAAGTCGGTGCCCTGCTCCCGCAGGATCCGAACCAGATCGAGAAGCCATTCTTCGGGGTTGCGCTCATAGACGAAACGGATGGCAACGCAGGTTTCGTACCAGCGGCTCTTTCCCCAGGTAAAGAGGGAAACGGTTCCGTCGGAGAGAAGCTTATAATAATTCTTCAAAACCCGATACAGCGCATCCGGGACCCGCTCGTCCCCCGAGCATTCGTACCATACGGTCAGAACCTTTGCGATCAGCTGAACCGCCCAGGTATCGTATGTGGGGCGGGATTCCTCGTCGCAGGGGCAGATCCAGCCGTCTTCCTGTTGATTTTCCAGGATTTTATCCACGTATCGCTTGGCGCGGGCGATCATATCCTCATCTTCCAAAAGATAGGCAAGGGGGATGAATCCGTCCAGCCAATAGGGGACCCGTTCCCAGCCCTCGCGGTCGCCTCCGACCCACGCGCTGTCCCGTACGTCGGGCCATACTTTATCCAGATTCCCGCACAACCCCTTCGCCTGCAGGATCAGCTGATCTCTCAGCCAGCCTTGGGGTTTGATCTGTCGGGACGTATAAAAATTCCACGTTCTCATGTCGTAAACCTCCTTTTTCTTTATTATACTACGGAAGAGACGAAAAAAGCAATAGGAAATATCACAAAACATATTGCAAAAATCACAATCGTATGGTATAATAAGAATATCTTGACGGGAGGGATAATTATGAGAGGCATTGATCTGAACGGAGCGACGCAATACCGAAGCGCGTCCTTCCGATATTTCTCCGAGGGTGAGTATCACGTGACCCGCGTCTGTACCACAGACGTTTTGGTGCTGGTCTTTGAGGGTGCTCTTTGCTTTACCGAGGGAGGCGTTTCCTGCCGCGTGGGGGCGGGAGAATACTATATCCAGCGGAAGGGCTTGCATCAAGGGGCGGATCGTCCCTCGGAATCTCCGAAATACTTGTATATTCATTTCGACGGCGTCTGGGGCGAGACTGAGCCCTTGCTCCCCTATCGGGGCACCTTTTCCCCCGAGCGCCTCATGCCCCTTATGAAGCGGCTGGACCGCACCGCCCATTCCCATGGGACGAGGGCGGAGGAGAACGCTCTTTTTTATCAGATCCTGTCGGAACTGTACCGTCCTCCCATGCCGTCGGGGGTGGGGGAGGAGATTGCAAATTTTTTGGAGGAGCATGCCCTTGAGCGCGTTTCGCTGGAGGACCTTTCCAAGCGCTTCGGCTACAGCAAAAATCAGATCATCAACGTGATGAAGCGGACTTACGGGGAATCTCCGCTGGAATATCAGCACCGTCGGCGGTTGAGCCGTGCGGAATGGCTCTTGCGCGTGACCTCAACGCCGTTGGCTCTCGTTGCGGAGGAATGCGGTTACGGAGACTATTCTCAGTTTTACAAGGAATTCTGCCGTGCGTACGGACGGTCCCCCAAGCAATGGCGCTGTGAACAAACGAGAGAATTTGAATGATCAAAACGGACGAAGCGTATTGCCTCGTCCGTTCGTCGTTTGAATCGATTTTAAGAATTGCTTATTTTCTGCGACCGGTCTGCTTCAGATAGGTGTCGCACTGCATGAGCCAGTCGGTCTGGATGATGTCGAATCCGCGATCGGCAAGCCAGCCCCAGCCCACGGAGGGATCCTGCAGCAGGGAGTTGTCGTCGCTGTGTCCGCCTGCCAGCTCCTTGCGGAAGTTGTACATGATGGCGTTGCCCCAAACGGTCTTGCCTGCGGCATGCATCTTGGCGATGTATTCGGGATCTGCGATGGGGTCGGTATCCCGCTCGAAGAGGCATTCGCTTCCCACCCAACGGACGTTGTAGTTCTTCATCAGCTCAAAGCAGGGGTCCTCGGTCCATACCATGGGCATGAGGGGCATATCGTGAGCGTAGATCTCGGTATCCTTGATCTCCTTTTCCTTCAGAGAGATCTTCAGAAGGACCTGATCCTGCATGTTCCGTTCCCGCACCAGCTTTGCGATGCCCTCGGGGTTCATCCAGAATTTATCCAGATTGATGATGCACTTGCCCTTCAGAAAGTCCAGCGCCTCCTCCAGACGGAGAATGGGCTCGGAGGTTTCGCCGCCGTCCTCGTTGGAGAGGCGGAAGCGGGCAACGAAATCGGAGGGGTATCTGCGGATGGTGTCGTTGAGGCGGATAATGTGGCGCTCGGTTCCGGGATGCAAAACGAACAGCTTGTTATCCTCGGAGCGCTCCACGTCCAGCTCCACGATGTCCGCATCGTGATTCAGGGCGATCTGAAAGGATGCGTGGGAGTTGAATGGGATGTTGCCGCCGTAGTAGCCGCGGTGCGCCGCCAGAAGAACGCCGCGCTTCTGATTCAATGCGATAAAGGGATTGCTCATGATAAGATCTCCTTTGATAAATTAAAAATTTTACTTTTCGATCAACAGAATCCTTGGAATTACTGATACTTGACCGCAAGAACCTCTACGGTCGCATCGGATTCGGAGATATATTCCACCGAAGCCACGGTCTTTTCGGGGTGGGGATTCTCGTAGGCGGTGGTGTAGAAGGTCTTACCGTCTGCCTCCGAGGGGATGGCGGAATAGCAGACCTCGCTGAGGGCGGTGGCGTCCAGGGTCGATTCGGGGTTGAAGTCCGCCGCGTGCTCGCCCCAGCAGCAGGCAATGTCTTGGTTGGAAATATTGGTTCCGTATTTTACGTCCAGAGAGGCTTGCGTGCCATCGGTGTAGGTCACTTGATAGCGCCCCAGATGATAGACCTCGTCCTCGATGAACAGCCCGTCCACGAAGGTGAAATAGCGGTGCTTGCGGTCGGTTGTGTGGGTGACGAGAATGTGCGACTTTCCTTTTATTTCCCCGAAATGGAGACGGAACGCCTCCGAGAAGGTTTTTTTCATGATCTCAGCACGGCAGGAATCGTCGTAGGTGTCGCTCCAGAAGGCGTAGGCGCCGAATATCATCTGATAATACTGATTGTTTCTCTGCATATATTCGGGATGGTAGCTTCCCCAGTTGGAGAAGGAACCGCCCACGGCGCCGAACTTTCTCCGTTCTCTCCAATATTTTACGTTGGAGACCGACACGTTTCCGAAGACCATTTCATATCCGTGAGTATGGTAGACGAAGTCGGTCTGAAGCCCGAAGCTGTAATACCAGTTGAACATGAGAATGTCGCGGGGGAGAAGGTATTGGCAATAGTAGGTTTCGGGGATGTAGATCTTGTCCTCGGGCCAATGGGTCGCGGCGTTGCCTGCGCCACCGTAGGTTCTGCCCTTTGCGGTGACGGTGGGCAAAAGCTTTTCGCCCCACATGGCGGTGCGGATGCCCCTCTCCTTCAGCCAGCCGTGGATCTTTTTCACGTCTTCTGCGAATACGTCGTGGGGCTTTTTGCCCTTGCAACGGGGGCAAAGGCACATGGTATAGAATTCGTCGTGACCGATGTTGACGATCTCGGGTTGGAAGACGTCGATGATCTCCTCCATCACGTCAAAGACCAGCGGGTAGGTGTCGGGATGGTTGGGGCAGTAGGTGTCGGGGTATTGATCATCCTCGGCACGCTCCCGAATTTCGGGATGCGCCATGCAGAGGTAGTCGCAATGGGAAAGGGTGGGAACCTCGGGGTAAACCGTAAGCCCGCGGGATTTTGCGTATTCCACAAGGGTACGCACCTCATCCTGCGTCAGAATGTCTCCCTCGCCGTTGTCGGTGTGAATGGAGTTCTTGCACCAGCCGTAGCCGTTCTGGATCTCCTTGGTGCGCCCCGAATAGCGGTGGGTGTCCTTTGCGTATTCCCGCCAGACCTCGTTGATCTCAGGGTGACGCTTGTATTCCATGGCGCCGCCCACCTCAAGGGACAGATAATTGTATTTGTAATACGCCAAAAGGTCAACCGTATCGTAGAACAGTTGGAAGGAGTTGCGCCCCGGCAGGTAGGCACGGTAGCCTCGATAGGTGCAATCGGGGGTGTCCTCGATCCGCCCCGTGACCAGTTCTCCGTGCTCGCACAGCTGCTTCAGCGTAACGGCGGCGTAAATGCGAGCCCGCTCGGTGGTACCGTACAGGATCGCCTTATCTTCGGAGATCACGAGGGCGTAGGTCTCGTATCCCGCAGGAATGGAGAGATCTGCGGGCAGGGTGTTTTCAAAATTGATCTCGGTGATGGACCCGTTTTCGGTTCCGAAGACGTCGATCACATTTTTTGCGACCCGGTCGGCGTAGCCCGCTCCGTTCGAGCAAGCGGCACGATTCAAGGTGACGGGGGTTCCTTTTTGGAATACTCTCGGCTCAAAAAACATGGCAAGAATCTCCTTTTCGGTGGATTATTGATAGTTTGTATTGAAAATTCTCAATTTGTAGTAGGCGTCCTTGGGTGCCTCATAGCGGAAGGTCATTTGCTCCCCATCGGGAAGGGGTACGCAGGCGAAGACGACGTTGGTATCCCAATCCCGGTAGACCTTGGTGTCTCTCGTGATTGCGGTGAAGGTGAGAACTCCGTCGGTATACAGCCCGCATCCGGGAACGTAGCCGAATTTTCTGCCCGATGCGCTGCAGGAATAGTCGTAGGAAAAATCTTTATCGACCTTATGGAATTTGATAATTCCCCCCGTGGTGGACAGCAGAAGACCGTTGGGGTCTCCGTAGATGGGGGCAAGGTCATGGATGCAGCCGTGGGGTGTGTAATAGGTGTCAACGAGGCTCAGACGAGGGTTGTCTACCGTCCCGTCCACCTTGAAGGCGCGGAGAACGCTTCCGCCCGCAACCCACAGAACCTCGTATTTGGGATCCCACAGAACCCCGTGCACGTCGGGGATGCTCGTTGTATCGTTGGTCCCGTGCAGGATCGTCGTGAAGGCGGGGGTCATTTGTCCCGGGGCGTAGACCGCAAGGCGCCCGTCGTTTGAGGAGCCTACGATGAAAATGCCGTTGGGCAACAGCTCTGCCGAGTGCGGGTTGACGCCCGCATCCCGAACCTTTAACAGGATCTCCTTGGTTTCCATGGAGAGGATATATCCTTCGGAACGGGATCCGCAGTAGATCGCCACGTCGCCGCCGTAAAGATCGTTGTGGCGGAATTTCAGCCCTGCGGTCCAGCGGAAGTTCTCGCTTCCCGGGTCGTTGCGGCGATATTCCCAGACGATGGAGCTGTCATCGGACCAATCGGGAACGGCAAGATCTCTCAAAATAATGCGCCCGTTTTTCTGGTCGCAGAGCCCTACGTAGTGCTTGGATTCGGTCAGAATGGAGGGCAAGCCCATATGCAACGCTCCTTTACTGATAATTCGTATCGAAGATTCTCAATTTATAGTAGGCATCCTTGGGTGCCTTGTGCTGGAAGATCATTCTCTTTCCGTTGGGGAGGGGTACGCAAACGAAGACGATGTTGGTGTCCCAATCCTGATAAACCTTGGTTTCGCTCGTAATGGCGGTGAAGGTGAGAACGCCGTCGGCGTACAACCCGCATCCGGGGACGTAGCCGAAGGCTCTGCCCGAGATGCTGCAGGAATAATCGTAGGAGAATTTCTTATTGACCTTATCGAATTTGATGATTCCTCCCGTGGTGGTCAGCAAAAGCCCGTCGGGATCGCCGTAGATGGGGGTCAGATCGTGGATGGATCCGTGGGGTGCGTAATAGGTATCAACGAGGACCAGACGGGGATTATCTACCGTGCCGTCCACCTTGAAGGAGCGAAGAATGCTTCCGCCCGCAACCCACAGAACCTCGTATTTGGGATCCCACAGAACCCCGTGCACGTCGGGGGAGTTGGTCGAGTTGTTGCTGCCGTTCAGAGTTACCGTAAAGCTGGGGCTCGTCCGTCCGGGAGCGTAGACCGCAACCCGTCCGTCGTTGGAGGAGCCCACGATGAAAATGCCGTTGGGCAACAGCTCCACCGAGTGGGGATTAACGCCCGCATCCTGAACCTCCAGCAGAACCTCCTTGGTTGCCATGGAGACGATGTATCCCTTGGATCGGGGGGCGCAGAAGATCAGGACCTCCTGTGTGTAAAAATCGTTGTCACGGAACTTGATGCCCGCGATCCAGCCGTAGTTTTCATGGCCTTGCGTATTGTGCTTGTATTCCCAGACCACGGCGTTATCGTTGGTCCAATCGGTCTCTGCCAGATCGCAGATGATGATGCGCCCGTTTTTCTGGTCACACAGACCCACGTGATGCTTGGTTTTGGACAAGATCCCCAGCGCGATCTCCTCGGGGGTCGCGTTGCTCGTGTCCGTGGTTTCCTTCTCGTCATCGGAGGAGGAACTGGTATAGGTCCCAAGGGTCGGCGTTTTTGTGCAGCAGACCAGAGAGGGCAACATCAAAAGAATCAGTAAAATGACGAAGAACTTTTTCATAGAATCACCTCAAGTTGATATGTCAATGTTGTTTTATTTCAAATAACCCATGTGCTGTCGATAAATCATGACGCCGTCCCGCCCCATATGCCCCATTGCGTCCAAACAGATGCTGATTCGATCTCCCTGTGAAACCTGTCGGACCCCTTGGATGAAGATTGGTTGTCGGTTGTGCAGAACCAGGGGACCCGTTTGGGGAAAGATCTGTGTTTTTTCGTGAAACACTCGGATGGTGCAGGGATTGTTTTTTTCGTACAGGGCAGACATCCTTCCGAGAGAAATGAAGTATTCCAGCGATCCATCTTCGGGACAGACGAAGCTTTTGACTGCGTTGACCTCTTTCCCGGGGTGCATTCCGTATCCCAAAAAACGGTTTCTGCAATACCATGCGGGATCGCTTTCGTCCGCGCGTGCGTAGGGGGCTTCGAAATGCTCTCCGTTCCAATTCATTCGATGGATTTGCTTTATGTTCGGATCGTAATAGGAAAACTCCCAAAGCCTGTCGCTTGTCGGATTATTCCCCAGATTCCAAAGGTTGGACGTCATATGGTATTCGTAACTTGTTCGATACCGTTCCTCAGACTCTGCACCTCGCGCATATTTCCCGGGGGAGATTCCGTAAGCAGAACGGAAGGCTTTTGAAAAGCCCTCTCTGGTTGTAAAACCAACCGAAAGTGCCGTCTCCTTTTCCGTTGCCCCGTTTCGTAGGATTTGCTTTGCCGCTTCCAGACGATAACGCCTCAGTCTGTTGGACAAGGTTTCATTCATGTATTGCTCAAAAATCCGTCTGCAATGCCAAGAGGAATATCCGACGAATTGTGCAATGTCCTCCGCGTCGATTGGTTTTCGGAAGTTTTGCTCCATGAATTCTTGCATCCGTAACAGATCAAATAAGTAAAGCCGATTCATCGGGTCACCTCCGCGTTATCTTCATTATAGCATAGACGGATAAAAAAATCAAGAATAATTGCACCTTTTGCCAAGAAAATTCACATTTTTACAGTTGTTCCGTTTCCGCTCTGTGTCCCGAGGGGTAATAAAAGGTCAATTTTTTGAATTTTTGCAAAATCACTTGCGTAAAGCCCGTTTCCATGGTATAATGAAGGAAATTGGGACGGGGTTCCGTTCGGTGAAAAAAGGAGGAAGACTATGAAACTTTTATTTTTGGGTACCGGTGCTGCAGGGAACTCGAAGCGCTCCGAGGCGGAGATTACCGAGGGGAGCCGCCGTTGTGCGTCGCTTCTCATCGACGATACGATTCTGGTGGACGTTTCCCGTCAGTCCTATGATTATCTGATAAAGCAGGGAAAGGATCCCTCGGCGGTTACCGATATTTTCCTGTCCCACGCCCACGGAGATCATTTCAACCGTGAGGTGTTGCTGAGCTACGCCGCTGCTGCCAAGGAAAAGCTTCGCTTCTGGTGCCATCGGGGCGCCGTGGAGCATCTGAATCTCACCGAGGAGGATCTGCAGGTGATCGATCTGCATCCTTTGGAGATCTGCGATACGGTGGAGACAGGTGGCGTTACCGTAACGGCGCTTCCCGCAAACCACTTGGTGGGAAGCTTTACCTGCGCCGAAAAGCCTCTGCATTACATCATCGAAAAGGACGGGAAGAAGATCTATTACGGCTGCGACGGCGGCTGGTATACTGCCATTGAGTGGGAATACCTGCGCGCCAACAAGGTGGTCTTCGATGCGGTGATCCTGGACGCCACCGTGGGCGACGACGCGGGCAACTTCCGCATCGCGACCCATAACAACATCGCCATGATTCAGATCCTTACCCTTGCCCTGCGTCAAAACGAGATGTTGACCGAAAACGCGCTTCTCATTGCCACGCACTTTGCCGCTTCCTGCTATCCCAAGGACCGGAGCCACGACGAGATCTTCGCCGAGCTGGGGATGCTTGCCGCCGCCGACGGACGGATCATTGAGGTCTGATTCTTTTACGAATATAAAAAGCGCTGTCCGCTCCCAAGGGAATGGACAGCTGATTTTTTTCGATTACAGATTCTTCAGATAGTCGTGATTCTTCTTCACGTCTGCCCAGGTGTGACCCATAGGCATGGTCTCGTACAGGAAGGGACCGGTGTAGTCTGCCAATTCCAGAGCGGACTGGAGCATTCTCCAGTTGATTTCACCCTGCATGGGGAACCAGTGCTTTTCATCCTTGAAGTCGTAGTCGGAGATGTGGGTGGTAACGATGTACTTGCCCACCTTCTTCACGAATTCCGCGTGATCCTCTCTCAGCAGGTGGTTCACGTCGAAGCAGATGCGAAGATCGGGGTTGGTTTCCATGAAGCGGAGCATTTCGTCCGCATCTCTGCCAAGGCAGGTACGGGGAATATCCTCGATGCAGAGAACGCAACCGTTCTTCTTGCAGATATCGGACAGGACGCGAAGGTGCTCGATGGCAACCTGCATGTAAAATTCGCGCTCTTCATCCTTGAAGGGTTCACGGCTGGGATGGATGACCATGTACTTGATGCCTGCTTTTCCGCAGCCCTCGATCAGAGGAATATCCTGGTCCAGAGTTTCCTGCCAATGGACGGGATCGGCTGCTGTGGGATCAGCATGGGGGCGGGAGCCCCACCATGCAAAGGGAAGATGGAAGGACCAGACCTTTACGCCGGTTTTTGCTTCCCATTCGGGAACCTTTTCCCAGTTTGCGGGATCGTCAATGCACGAAATCTCAACCAGGTCCAGACCTGCCTGCGCAGCTCTTCTCAGAGCGTCTTCGGAAACACGGCCGATGGAAAGACCGGTTTTCCACATTTTACGGTCAGTCATAATGTACACTCCTTATATCCGTTGCAAGGATGACCTTGCGTTTTTTACGTCGATGCCTCAAGGGAATCGTTCCGTTGCCATTATTATACCATCTTATGACGGAAAAATCAAGTGTTTTCCTCTATTTGTCAAAAAAATAAAAACAACTGTGAGTTGCGGTAAGGGATTTGCTTCTTGCAACTTACGGTTTTGCCTCCATGTGCCCGTAGACATTGTGCCATACGAACACATCCCAGGGGGGGGCAGGCGATTATTCGCCCTCAAAATGCTTCGCCCAGGGGAAGCGGTCGAAGAAGGTGAAGGTCTTATCCAGAAGCTTGGAGCAGAAGGCAATGGTCAAACCGTTGAACAGGGCAACCAGAACCGTTCCGATGCTGATGCCCCGATCGAAGATCGATCCAAAGGCGACCAACGCCAGCACGATGGCAACGGCACAGCTGGTCAGATCGTAGATGATCTTGAATTTGTTCATGTTCAGCCCATAGCGGCGAGCGATCTCCTTGACGAAAAGCTCGTAGGCGCCGGGGGCGAGGTAGGTTTTGAAGAAGAGGGCAACGCCCATGGAGGAGATGAAAATGCCTGCAAGCATGCAGATCAGTCGCACGGGGATGCTCCACCCTCCCGTCAGAGACAGGACCCAAAGCCAGCCGTCCAGAACCCAGCCGTAGATAACCGCCGAGACGAAGGAGAGAAGATAGGTCCAGCGGAATCTCCGTACGATCAGACAGGTCGCCAGCACCAGCACCCCCTGCAGGCAGTATTCCGCCGTGCCGAAGGACACGTTGAAGATCTGAGACAGCAGGAAAGCGGGGGCAATGACGGACGAGACGCCGAAGTCCGAATAGGACATGAGGGCGGCGCCCAGGGCTAACAGTATCGTTGCGGGAATATAGCAAAATTCCCGCGACATGCGGGGCTTCGGTGATGCCATGACGATTTACTCCAAACGACAAATTTTATCCTATTATACCATAAATTTCGAATTCTGTCAATAGAAAAAGCCGTGCGGTCTCAGCGGATCGCACGGCTTTGATGGGTTCTTCGATTACAGCAGAGATTCGTAGAGAGCCTTGATCTCTTCCACGGAGGTGTCTCTGGGGTTGCCGGGACGGCAAGCGTCGTCGAATGCGGACTGGGACAGGAAGTCCAGATCCTCCGCCTTGACGATCTGCTTCAGATCGGTGGGGATACCCACGTCGACAGAGAGCTGACGGACGGCGTCGATGGCAGCCTTGCGGGCTTCCTCGATGGTCATAGCGTCGGTGCCTGCAACACCCATAGCGCGGGCGATGTCACGGTACTTTTCACCGGTAGCGGGAGCGTTGTACTCCATAACGGTGGGAAGGATGATAGCGTTTGCAACGCCGTGGGGGGTATCATAGAGAGCACCCAGAGGATGCGCCATGGAGTGAACGATGCCCAGACCGACGTTGGAGAAGCCCATGCCTGCCACGTACTGACCGAGCGCCATATCGGCTCTGCCCTCTGCGGTGTTGGCAACGGCGCCGCGCAGGGAGCGGGCGATGATCTCAATGGCTTTGATATGGAACATATCGGAAAGCTCCCAAGCACCCTTGGTGATGTAGCCTTCGATGGCGTGGGTCAGAGCGTCCATACCGGTGGCGGCGGTGAGGCCCTTGGGCATGGAAGCCATCATGTCGGGATCGACTACGGCAACCACGGGGATATCGTGGGGGTCAACGCAAACCATCTTGCGGTTCTTCTCTGCGTCGGTGATGACGTAGTTGATGGTAACCTCAGCGGCGGTGCCTGCGGTGGTGGGAACGGCGATGATGGGAACGCACTTGTTCTTGGTGTCTGCAACGCCCTCCAGAGAGCGGACGTCGTAGAATTCGGGGTTGTTGATGATGATACCGATTGCCTTTGCGGTGTCCATGGAGGAGCCGCCGCCGATGGCGATCAGATAGTCAGCACCGGCAGCCTTGAAGGCGGCAACGCCGGCCTGAACGTTCTCGATGGTGGGGTTGGGCTTGATATCGGAGAAGATCTCGTAAGCGAGAGCAGCACCGTCAAGCAGATCGGTGACCTTGGCGGTAACGCCGAAGGTAATGAGGGCGGGGTCAGAGCAGACCAGCGCCTTCTTGAAGCCGCGGTTCTGTGCTTCGGTGACGATGGCGGCGATGGCGCCGGCACCGTGGTAGGATGTTTCGTTGAGTACGAATCTGTTTGCCATAGGGGAAATCCTCCTTGGAATATATTTTGTTTGATATGATTAGTGTAGCATAAAATCCGGCATTTTGCAAGGGGTATTGCAAGTTTTTTGTATGGTGTCTGAATGAAATCCTCGCTCTGCCGCCGCCTTGCCATCCATCAAAAACGCCTTGAAAACCAATTGGTTCTCAAGGCGTTTGCAATAGATTTTAAACTCTCTCGATCTTTTCGATCACAACGTTTACACGGGGACAATCCTGATAGTCCGTCGGCAGATCGGCGATGGCATCCACAACCTCGATGCCGTCGGTCACCAGACCGAATGCCGCATACTCGCCATCCAGGTGAGGCGCGTTCTGATGCATGATAAAGAACTGCGAGGATGCCGAATCCTTGACCATGGTGCGGGCCATGGAAAGAACACCGCGCGTGTGCTTGATGTCGTTCTGACCAAAGCCGTTGGAGGCAAACTCGCCCTTGATGGAGGCGGTGTGCTTCTGCTGGAAGTCTTCGTTGTAACCGCCGCCCTGAATCATAAAGCCGCTGATGACGCGGTGGAAGATCAGACCGGAGAAGAAGTCTTCATCGATCAGCTTGAGAAAATTCTCAACGGTGATCGGCGCCTTGTCGGGGTAAAGCTCGGCGGTCATAGTGCCGAAATCGCGAATAGTAATTTTAATAATGGGATTTGCCATGATTGTGATAAACCTTTCTTATTTGTTTTCGGCTTGCTCCATCGGCTCGTAGGCCAGAAGAAACAGCTCGTCAATGCGGGATTGCTGACCGGTAACATAGAGGTATCCGAAGAGTACCTCAAGTCCCGTTGCCATGCGGTATTGTGCTACCGTGGCGCTCTTGGGAACGTTGGTGTGGCCGATGTTGCGCCCGCGACGGTATACCGCCGCTTCCTGCTCACTCAGTACGGGCAGGATTCGCTCCACGGCGTCTGCCTGCGCGCCGGCGCGCACATAGCGCAACGCTTCGGCGTTGAGATCACGGGAGGTGGAAAAGCCGCGCTGAAGCAGGCGTGTGCGCACACAAAGCTCCATGACGCAGTCGCCGAGATAGGCCAAGGAGGGGGTCGATAGCTCATTCGGCTTGAGTCCGGAGACGTCCATCAGTCGCCATCCTTCCAGCCGGCGTTTGCCAGCGCGATGCGAATGGTATCTTCAATACCGTCGGCCATCAGAATGAAGCCGAGGTCGTTGGGATGAACGGCATCCAGCGTGCATTCGTATTCGTATTTGCCCATAAAGAAGCTCTCGCCGTCGATGTAATACACATTTTGATCGCCGAGGCTGCGGGCGTAACGGTAGGTGTCCAGAATGATGTCCTTGCGCTTCTCGTTGGATTCCGCCAAATTGGTGGCCAGATTGGGCTTGGAAATCATAATGTAGGGAATGTCGGGATGCTTGGCGCGAATGGTGTCATAAAGCGGACGGTGGGTTGCCGCCAGATGCTCGGGATTGGGTGCGTTGTGGTCGTAGTCGGAGACGAAGCAGCACATTTCCTGCTCTGCCAACCAGTTGCAGATAGCAGGCTCGCCCTTTGCGTTACCCGAGAAGCCGTAGTTGAGGACGTTCATACCCATACGGCGGGCGATGATGTTGGTATAGGCCATGCCGGGACGGCAAGCACCTGTGCCGTGTACGATGGAGGAGCCGTAGATGACGATCGGTTTTTTATTGCGGTAGGGCATCTCACCGCCCAGTACCGCATCCTGCTGCAGACCGATTTCCAGATTGGAAACACGGGAGTGGAGGGGGAAGTGGATGGTGAAATAGCGGAGCTTCCGGCTGCCGAAGCGGATGATCTGCTCGTAACCTGCCGTCATCTTGACGGGAGGAATGAAGGCCTTGACGAAGCGGGAGTCGGTGGCAGAATCCACGTACAGGTCAAATCCGGCCGACTGAATCAGCGTCATGTGGGAGTTACGGCCGACCACGGGAATGATGGCGCGAATGGCGATGTACTGGGAGTCGGTCGAGAAGCGGACACGGCCGCCGGCGCTCTCCTGCTCCAGCTTGACCACACCGGGATTGGTGTTGGCCGCTACCTCGATGGGCAGACGGTGGAAGGTCGGCTCTGTATAGGGCTCATAGAAGTTGTAAAGCGAGAAGGTCTTTTCGCGACGGACGTCGTAGTACTTGATGTCAGGCTCGTTGACGACCGTCTCGATCAGCATATTTTTATCGACCTCCACATACGCCTCGGTCTTGACGGCGGCAGGGGTCTGGTTCAGTTCCTGATTGCTCATGTCGTATTACCTCCTCTTATACGCGGGTCATGACGCCGCGAAGCGCGCGGCGGAGCATGCACTCCATAGCGTCTGCGATCTTCATCATGCCAATGTCGTTGGGGTGGCAACCGTCTACGGTGCAGCTGTCGCGGTCGGGACCGCGGAAAACGCCCTCACCGTCGATATAGAAAATGTACTTATCTCCGTTGGCACGCGCTCTGCGGTAGGTGTCCTGTACGATGTCGCGGCGAATGGCGGTAGAATAAGGATCGCGGTCAAAGTCAGGCAGAGACATCATGATGTAGGGCAGGGTGGGGTGCTTGGCACGGAAGGTCTCATACATCCGACAGTGTGTTTGAATCAGATGCGCGGCGTTGGGAGCGTTGTGATCGTAGTCGCATACAAAGGCGCTCATTTCCATGTCGGACATATAGTCGACGATGACGTCCTCTGCCTTACCGTTGCCCGAGAAGCCGAGATTGATATGGTCGAGATTCAGACGGCGGGAGAGAATGTTGGAGTAGCACAGACCGGGACGGGAGCAGCATCCGCCCTGCGTGATGGAGGAGCCGTAGATCACGAAGGGAGGCAGGGGCTGATAGGGCTTACCCTCACCCAGTGCCGCGCCCTCCTGCACGCCGATATAGACGTCCTGGACAGGGCTGTAGGTCGGGAAGTGGATGGTCAGATCACGCATCTTACGGTCGGGGAAGCGGATGATGGTCTCAAATCCGCCGCTTGCCGAGACGGAAGGACGGAAGGTGCGGAAATATCTGCTGTCGATGGGGGAGTCGATATACAGATCAAAGCCGGTCGAGCCGGTCATGGCCATGTGGTCCATGTGGCACATTGCGGGCATGACGGCCTTCAGGGCAACGTATTTAGAGTTGGTTGAAAAGCGGATACGGCCGCCTGCGGTCTGACGGGAGAGACGCTGAACACCTTCGCTGGTGGCGGTGGCAATGTCCTCGGGCAGACGGAGAAAATGCTCCTGCTCGGTGGGCTTGTACAATCCGTAAAGACGGAAGGGAGCCTTTCTTACGTCATAAAAGCAGAGATCGGGCTCGGTCAGCGTGGTCTCGACGAGCATGTTCCGGTCGTATTTGCTTACAATATCTTCAGCCATGGTCGGAATCCTCCTTGAAATCCGTGAGTGGAAATTGTGATCACTTCATTATAGCATCCCGCAGGATAAAATGCAAGAGCCTGCGACGTTTCTTGTGGATTTTTTGATACAGGTTTTCAAAACGAGACACTCCGTCCGCGCGAGCAGTCGTTTTTTCATTGGGGGACGATCAACCGTCCGCCCGGCAAACGCGAATGAGGGGATATACCGTAAAAAAGAGCGTCGGGAAATCCCGACGCTCCGATTTGTCATATTAACCGTTTGCGCGCTTTTCAATCGCGGTGCCTACCGTGTAAGGCAGAGGAACGATGATCTGATCGCCATGGACACCTGCAACGTAGACTTCCTTGTAGTTGGGATAAGCGTGTGTACCCTGAGGCCACAGGACGGTGGGCGCGTTGATGGTGCGGTATGCTTCGATCATGCCCGCGTCATCACCCCAAGTGGTGTAACCGTGGTGGCATACCTGAACGATGTCGGACTGGATGTAGTCACCGTACATATCGGCACAGATCTCCATGCCGTAGCCGGTTGCGTCACCGGTGCTCATGTAGGTGGTCTTGCCGCCAAACGTCATGCGGGTAACGGTGGAAGAGGTGTTCAGCGCGTTACAGGTATTGGGCGCAAAGCTTTCGATGGTGTAAAGAACCTCCATCTCGAGATCTGCAAAGTAGTAGACCTGACCGACGTGGATCTGATGAACCTCAGCACCCAGAATTTTGGCGGTGCCGGGAATGCTGCGGTAGTCCTGACCCTCGGTAGAGCTCCAGTTGTTGCTGTACGCGGAGATGGCCTTCTGACGCTCAGCCTCGGAGAGGAAGT